>JAYSWX010000114.1:0-3414 GCA_043717855.1 Phyllobacterium sp. | reverse complement strand
TTCTCCGGCGTCAGCGCACGGTTCTTCCAGCCGTCGATGATGTTGGCGAGCACGCGGGCAGGCCAGCGCTTGTCGTCGATATCTTCGGCGGCAATGACCTGCTTGAGCAGGCGCAGCTGGTCGTCCATATCGAGGATGGTGAAATCCGAGCGCAGATCCACGAGTTCGGCGTGGCGGCGCAACAGCTTGGTGCCGATGGCGTGGAAAGTGCCGAGCCAGGGCATGCCCTCCGCCACCGAGCCGATGATATGCGTGATGCGCTCTTTCATCTCGCGCGCGGCCTTGTTGGTGAACGTGACCGCGAGAATTTGGCTGGGGAAGGCTTTGCCCGTTGCCAAAATATGGGCGATGCGGGTGGTGAGCACGCGCGTCTTACCTGTGCCCGCGCCCGCCAGAACCAGCACCGGGCCATCCACAGTTTCCACCGCGAGGCGCTGTTCGGGGTTCAGCCCGTCAAGATAAGACGCATTGCCATTTTGCCCGTGTCTTGCCGCCATTGCGCGCGCAGCAATGCCACCGCCAGCGTGAGGCTGCGGAGCAGGCGCTTGAGGCGGTTTGGGCGCATCAAAAAACGGAATGTCGTCGAATGGATCTGACATGGGACGTATGTGGTGCGATTCGGGGGAAAAGGCAAAGAATTGCCATTATTTCTGCAAATAAGTTTGAAAAGTTTTGCAGGGAGATTTCTTGAGACGCTTGATGGGAACCAAGGCCGCGCTAGTTTCGTTGGGAGGCATTCACTGAGGATTAAGCCATGACCAAGCCGACAATCACCCAAGATATGATCAATGCCTATGATGAATACACGCATCTGACGCTGGATCGCCGTGGATTTATGAAAAAGCTGGCAAGGCTGGCAGGTTCGGGCGCTGCAGCGGCTGCAATTGCGCCGCTATTGGCCGCAAACTCGGCGCAGGCTGCTATCACACAAGAAGACGATGCGCGTGTTGAGACGTCAAATGTTATGTTTACGGGTGAAACCGGCGAGATAAAGGGATATTTGGCAATTCCAAAGGAACGGTCTGGCAAGTTGCCGGGCGTTGTTGTTGTCCATGAAAATCGCGGGCTGAACGCCCATATTAAAGACGTGACGCGGCGCATGGCGCTCGAAGGTTTTGCGGCATTGGCGCCGGATTTTCTGTCTCCCGCTGGCGGTACGCCAGACAATGAAGATACGGCGCGCGACATGATTGGAAAATTGGAAGGTGGACAGACAACGGCCAATGCGGTTGCCGCTGTGAAATTTTTGATGGCGCATGAGGCGGTTAACGGCAAAGCAGGCGCAATGGGCTTTTGCTGGGGCGGCGGGCTGGTGAATTCGCTGGCGGTATCATCGCCGGAACTTGCCGCCGGTGTCGCCTATTACGGCATACAGCCGAGCGCTGCCGATGTGCCCGCCATCAAAGCGCCGCTCATGCTGCATTACGGCGGGCTGGACGAGCGCATCAACGCGGGCATACCGGCATTTGAGGCCGCGCTAAAGGCGGGCGGCAAGACGTATGAATTGTTCATTTACGACGGCGTGAACCATGCGTTTAACAATGACACGTCAGAGGCGCGGTATAATAAGGCTGCTGCGGATTTGGCTTGGGGCCGGACGGTGGCGTTTTTGAAAAAATATGCGGGGTGAGTGACAACGTGGTTTTGAGGCATATTAAAATGGGATGCCGTGATTGAATGTAACAAAGGACGTATGTGGTGAGATTGTGGGGGGAGTGCAAAGAGATGGCTAGTGAGGTACAATTATTGTGTCTGCTGGTTGACTGCATAGGGAATCGCGAAGCAATATGGTGATGTAAATTCATATTGAATGGGCATGCACCGAAATCGGCGTGAATAATTCATATTCGGCTTCTATCTTAAAGGTAAGCGGTTGCGATTATTACGTGTTGTTAGTCAAAATTAGCAGTTAAATAAACCTTATTGATTTTTTTGTGAAACCAATCCATCTTTAGTTGGTAGGCCGCTATCTGGTAGAGGCTAGAATTGATAGGAGATAGCATGCGCATTCTATTGATTTTGATAATTTTTTTTTCGGTTAATACGGCATTCGCTCGAAGTAAGTCTATCTATACTGATATTGCCTGTGATGTTGAAAAATATAATTTTGAAGATATGTATGAAAATCAAGCCAGTTATAATTCGGAGATTGTGGCTTCTGGATTGGGTGTATTCGCGGCGATGAGCTACAATACATATTTTGATTCAGAGGCGACCGAATTGTTTGATATTACTGGTGTTAAATTAGAACACCCGTGGAAAAGACTAAACTGGATCAACGGTCAGAGTCGGATAGATGATAGTGATTCAGGTTTGCAATTAGGTGCATATTATCGTGAATTAGACGACTGTGTAATTGTTGTAACGTGTATTCGTGGAACAGATTCCAAAAAAGATTGGTCAACGAATATCGACGCTGGGTTGGGTTTTCCAAGAAAACAAAACCAATATTTAATTATTGATGGCGTGTACGATAACATTCGTGCATTTGCAGAAAAAAGGTTTGGTAAAAAAGTTCATTACCTTGCAGTCGGGCACTCGTTGGGTGGTGGTCTAGCGGAGCATCTCGCAAATTGCTTTATCGCAACAACATCAATCTCTTTTGATCCATCATTTGTAACGTATTCGGCTAGATGCAAATTTAAGAACTCAAACAAAATTAGAGTTTATGAAAAGGGTGAACCATTTTATAAAATAGAAAAATTTAGGGGGCGATTTATTAACAGAAGCAGAGGTGGATTGATCAAAGTTTATAATCTTAATTCAATAGAATTGGGTGAAAAAAATAGTTTTAGGCAGCATAACATGCTTGGCTTGGCTGCAGGAATGCTTAGGTTGAGTTTGAGTTGCCTTACAGAGAATTACCCCAATTGTGAACTGAAAAAAAATAAGGATTTTGTTTCTTTGAAAATTGCTGAGCACTTGTATTGTGATTCTTTGAACAAAATTATATTTAAGTTAGATAATTTCAAGCCAATACAGTTGAATAATGGTTATTCGAGAAAAAAATACGATGTAGTTTGTCACTAGTGGTAAGGAGGCAATTCCCTACTTCCGCTTAATCCCAATCGCGCGTCCCGCACGCTCTGGTCGCGGCAGATCCTTCTGCGCCTCTGCCATGGCCTTAATCTTCGCCATCACATCATCCGGAAAGGCCGAAACCTTGGGGCCGGACATATCTATGTGCAGCAACAGCACTTCAGATGTGGCGGCTAGCCAGCCGTCTTCGTGGTAAAGTTCTTGAAACACATGAAGGCGCTTTTCGTCGAAATCGACGATTTGAAAGGTGGCATAGACTTGGTGTCCTTGGTGCAATTCGCGCACGTAGCAGACGTGAATTTCGGCGGTGTAAATGGTTAGTTTTCGGTCCTTCACATAGTCCAGCGTGATGCCAAGCTCGCCGATGCCAAAATC
>JAYSWX010000113.1:0-8753 GCA_043717855.1 Phyllobacterium sp. | reverse complement strand
GGTGTCAAACAAGTTTAAATACCGGCAAGTTAATGTCGCCATTCATCCCCAATATCACTAAAAATGAAGGTTGTTTTTGGTTATCCTGACCGATAATTCGTAGTATACTTAGAGGTATAAAAATAGTTGATATGAACCATAACGAGTGGTCAAATACTTGGAGAACACTTCTGTCAATGGCAGATACTGGTCTATCAAATACAGTTGCGCTTACAGACTATCTTGCTCCGTTTGCGCTCGATAGACGGATAGAATTCGTGCGTAGATCCTTCGAAAAGGCTAGCAACTGTCACAAAAAATATGATGACTTGAATTTATTATTCTGTAGGCGAAAGGATGGCGCACTACCAGACTATACGATTGGAGCTATCAACATAAGCGACTTGGGGATGCCTGAGTTGATATTTAGTGCATCATATTCTGGCAAAACTCACAATATTATCTCCGAATTAAATTTCATAAAAAACGCGTTGTCTGTAATCCCAACATTCAGCTACGGGGAATTGAGGGTGTATCTAGGCCAAATACGAAATTTTAATGGGCGGACATAGACAGTAAGAAGGGGCTATTTAAGTCAGCCCCGTCCATTATCATCGCAACCCCGTTCACGTCACTCCATAAACCAGCCATGGCTAACCACCAATGACTGGCCTGTCAGCGCATTGCTCTGGAAGCCCGCGAACAAAAGCGCCACTTCGGCCACATCGTCAACGGTAGTAAATTCGCCATCAACAGTCTGACCCAACATCACCCTCTTGATGACTTCATCTTCTGAAATACCAAAGGCCTTGGCCTGCTCTGGAATCTGTTTTTCAACCAAAGGCGTGCGCACAAAGCCCGGGCAAATCACATTAGAGCGAACGCCGTGCTTGCCGCCTTCTTTGGAGATGACTTTCGACAAGCCAATTAGTCCATGCTTGGCAGTCACATAGGCGGATTTCAGCGGCGAGGCTTCCTTGGAATGCACCGATCCCATGAAAATGATCGAACCGGAATTTTGGGCATACATATGCGGCAGACAGGCTTTTGATGTCAAAAACGCGCCGTCTAAATGGATGGCCAACATCTTTTTCCAATCAGCAAAAGGATAGTCCTCCAGCGGATGCACAATTTGAATGCCGGCATTGGAAACCAACACGTCCACCCTGCCCCATTTCTTGACGACTTCCTCTACACCGGCGTTAACTTGTTCCTCATTGGTCACGTCCATTGCAACGCCAATGGCATGGCCCTTGTGCGCAGCGGTAATTTCTTTTGCAGTCTGCTGTGCGCCTTCAAGATTGAGATCGGCAATAGCAATTTTTGTGCCTTCAGCAGCAAATTTTTCAGCGATTGCGCGGCCAATACCGCTGGCAGCGCCAGTAACAATACAAACCTTGTCTTTCATTTTCATCACAATAGTCCTTCAAGTTCAGCTATTTTTGGGATCGAGATAATCATAAATCACTTCGCCAAGGCCAAGTGTCAAATCTGTGAGAGTATGCGTGGCGGAGATCACTTCGCGCACCGGAAGCTCTGCAACAGGCGCTAACGCGTGGTCAAAAAGTTCCAGCCCAGCTGGCCCGGTCCATGCGCCTTTGACGACAATATCTTTAAGGTAATAGCGCACCAACTCGCAAATACGCGGGCTGCCATCAACATGCGGGATGATTTTGAGCAAGAACCCCGGCGCTTCAAGCGACGCCTTCACCGTGTCATTGTCCAGCGCCTTGTGCTTATAACCCATCGTGGCATTAGCCACGCGCAAGGAGCCATAATCTAGTGTGCCGACCAGCGTGTCTTTCTCCGCGCGCAGTGATGGTTCGGCAAGTTTCTTCGGGAACCCCCAAATCTCACGGCCACCGGCAATCGGCGCATCATCATTCAAATACATTGAATGAACATAGCCGCCTTTCTGGCCTTCAAAGGTCACCGGAATAACTTGGCCGGACTCAGTATAGTCGCCAAAGCCAGTCGAATCCGGCATCCGGATGAATTCATATTTCACGATTGGGTCGGTAATTTCCAACGGCTCGGGAACAACTGCACGCAGCGCGTCCATATCGGTCCGGTAAGTGATAATCAGAAATTCGCGATTAATATACCGGTATGGTCCCACCGGATATGAGGGGCTGGTCAGCGGCATGGCGAAGGCTTTGGACTTTACGTCAGCGATATTCATCGTCGTTCCTACTAGTTACTTCGTCAAATCAAACACTTGTACACCGGGAAAGTTCCTATCGCGCTTGATCCACGCCTTGGATTTCAATCCCTTGCGCACATTCTCGCGACCGGATGCCCAATGCTCTTCAATGGATAACTTAGAGAATTCATAGTCCTTCGTGCCGCTGTCAACGCCGGTATCGCGGCGGATGAGATGCGCCAAAGTTACATTGGCTTGGCAACTCCAATCGCTCAGGAGAAGCGCATCAGGATCATCGCGAAGCGATTCAGGCAATTTGGCAGCCAGTCGGCTGGCGGCATTTCGCATTTCTTGCAACTGCTTGATATGATCGGAATTAAAGCGCGTCCGACTAGAAAAGCGAATATCTTTTTCGCGCTCCGTTACTTCACCAAGTGTTTTTGGCATCGTGCCACGGGCACGGAATACATCCACTTGGAAAATGCACATGTTTTGGCGCACGCCATCGAACTCCATCACATAATCAACCGGCGTATTGGAAACGATACCGCCGTCCCAATAAAAATGCCCGTCGATTTCAACCGGCGCAAATGCAGGTGGTAACGCGCCAGATGCCATAATATGCTTCACACTGAGAGTATCTTTTGTCGTATCAAAATATTTGAAATTCCCCATAATAACATCAACAGCGCCGACACTGAGACGTGGCCCTTGGCTTTTCAAATAGTCAAAATCCACCAGCCCCGCCAAGGTCTCGGCCAGGGGCTTGGTGTCGTAGAGGCTGATGGCCTCAAGCGTACCACTCGGATGGAAATAGGGCGAAGTAAAGCGAGGCGAAAAGAAACCAGGCACGCCAAACGAAGCCGCAAGATTTGCACTGGTTTCGTTGAAAAACGGCCTTAAAAATTCCTCAAAAGCAGGAATGGTGCCTTGTAAGCCTGAGGAAACTTTTTCCCAGAATTGACGCAGTTTAGCCACACGGTCTTCAGGCCGGTTGCCGGCTATAATCGACCCGTTGATTGCACCAATAGAAATGCCCGCAACCCAATCCGGCAGGAAGCCTTGCTCCGCCAATGCTTCATAAGCTCCCGCCTGATAAGCACCCAATGCACCGCCGCCTTGCAGCACAAGCACGTTCACTTCAGGCGTGGATTGGGGCATATTGTGTGTCTCAAAGAGTTTGCAAGATGCTCCAAAGTCACCCGCAATTGAGGCTTTTCAATGTTGCAGTGCAGCATATCAAGGTCATGTCGCCTCTAAGAAATCAAGCTTGCAAAGCAAGGCTTCTGCAGTCATCATAAACCATGGCCACAGTATCGTTCACAGGCAATCTCACCCGCCACGTTACCTGTCCACCCGTCGACCTGCGGGGCGATACAGTGCGCACATTGTCGGCGCAAATATTCGAACAAAACCCGCGCCTTAAGTCGTATGTGGTTGATGAACAGTTCGCACTTCGTAAACACATGGGCATATTCATTGATGGCGAAATCATCAAAGATCGCAAAGGTCTAACCGATTCAGTTGAATCAAATAGCGAAGTGTTCGTGCTGCATGCCCTGTCGGGCAGCTAATCAGGAGGCTTATTATGAGCGACAGAATATTGGTTTCGACACGTAAAGGCCTTTTCAGGGCAACGCGAAAGAACGCTGGTTGGAAGATTTCCGATGTTGATTTCCTTGGCGATAATGTCACATTAGCGCTCCGGTTACGCTTACGCAGCACTCAATCACGGTCATTTCGGAGTTAAGTTGCACCGCAACATAGGCGACGGCTGGCAAGAAGTTGCTGCCCCCATACCCTCCAAGGCCCGATAACGTGATTTTAACTGACCGTTGGGGCAAAGAACTTCCATGGGCGACACAGCTAATCTGGCACCGGAAACTGGCGAACCAAACGAGCCAGCCTTTATATAGGCTGGCACTATTCCCGGCGGCCTTTTCAAATCATCCGACCATGGTGAAAGCTGGAAACTAAACCGCCCGCTGTGGGATCATCCCTCGCGAAAAAATTGGATGGGCGGAGGCATGGACCTGCCTTGCATTCATTCGACTTGTATCGATCCCCGTTCGTCCAAAACCATACGTCTGGGAGTATCGACAGGCGGCATCTGGCAAACGGACGATGGCGGGCAATCGTGGGCCTGCAAAGCAAATGGTATGCGCGCCGAATATATGCGGCCCGAACAGGCTGGCGATCCAGTGGCGCAGGACGTTCATTTTCTTGTGCAATCACATTCAAATCCAGACCGTCTGTGGTTCCAGCATCACAACGGAAACTTCGTTTCCAGCGATAGTTCTGAGAGTTGGAGTGAATTGTATGCAAAGCCGTCATCATTCGGCTTCGCTGTGGCGGTCCATCCTACTGAGCCAGTTTCGGCATGGTTTGTGCCGGGAATCAAAGACGAGTTACGAATTCCGGTTAACAGCAAACTTATCGTCACCCGCACGCGGGACGATGGCAAATCATTTGAAAGTCTGGGCAATGGTTTGCCTGAAAAACACGCCTACGACATCGCGCTACGCCATGCATTGGCAATTGATAGGTCAGGGAAACGCCTTGCTTTTGCCACCACGACCGGCAATTTTTACCTTACCTAAAATCAGGGCGATGAGTGGATAACGATCTGCAATTCGCTGCCACCTGCCTATGCGGTTAGATTTGCATGAAGTACCTCAATGCAGCAAAAATCGCCCCGGCAGGGGAGCCGGGGCGCAATATTCAGCAATGGATCTATGGCTTTAACCCAACCGCCAACCGCACCATTTTCAAAAACTCACCGCGATAACCAAACTCATCCGTGCCGCGTGATGATGCCGCCAGCTTTTCAATTTCCACGTAAGGATAGTTCGCGACCTGATCTTCATCACGTAGCTTCTCGCCAAAGGCGGTCACGGCAATACCAAAGCGCACGTCTTCGAGCGCAGCCGCGATGTCCTTCACTTCATTTGCAGTCGTGACAGGTTGCGTAACAAGGCGGCTTGTTGCTTCAGTTGGCAATTTGTAGCGAATTTTTACAAACGCATATTCGCCGCTATCAGTCGTCTCAGATTTCAATGAATCCGTGCCATAACGCAGCGGATCATTGGTCTGCCCCGGCGCGCCTTTAGGAGTCATTTCGTAGATCGCTGTGACCGTGTGACCCGAACCTATATCACCAGCATCCACACGATCATTGTTGAAATCCTCATTGTTTAAATGCCGTGTTTCATAACCTATGAGACGATATTCAGAGACAGTAGCCGGATTAAACTCCACCTGAATTTTTACATCCTTGGCAATCGTGAATAAAGACGCTGTCGCCTCTTGCACAAGCACTTTTTCGGCCTCCGACAACGTATCAATATAGGCGGCAATCCCATTGCCATTTTGCGCCAAAGTCTGCATCAAATTGTCCTGATAATTTCCCGCGCCAAAGCCAAGCACGGAAAGGAACACCCCGGACTTGCGCTTGTCCTCGACAAGCTTTTTCAAATCGTCATCGCTCGCGGCGCCGACATTAAAATCGCCATCAGTCGCCAGCATGATGCGGTTGACACCATCTTTGACAAAGGCCTGCTCTGCCAATTTGTACGCGGCATTAATGCCAGCCTCACCGGCGGTGGAACCACCGGGTTGAAGATTATCTATTGCATTCAGTATCTTAGATTTTTCTGATGCTTTGGTAGGTTCAAGCACAATACCCGCATCGCCCGCATAAGTGACAATAGAAACCGTATCAGTTGGCTTCAACTTGTTCACCAAAAGCCGAAATGAAGCCTTCAAAAGTGGCAGCTTGTCAGGCTCATCCATCGAGCCTGAGACATCAAGGAGGAACACAAGATTGGCGGATTTCTGCTCTTGGACTGGCAGATCATAGCCCTTAATGCCAATGTGCAAGAGCTTGGTATTCTGGTTCCAAGGCGTCGGCGTCACTGTTACATTGGCCTTGAAAGCCTCGGTCGCTGTCTCAGGGCCGGCATAGGAGTAGGGAAAATAATTGACCATTTCCTCCAGCCGAACCGCATCATGTTCCGGCAAAACGCCTTGGTTCAACATGCGCCGCAGTGATGAATAACCGGAGGTATCTACGTCAACTGAAAAGGTGGAGACCGGCTGCGTTGCAACAGCGACGACGGTATTAGACTTCACCTCGGGGAACTTATTGCGGCTTTCACGCTCAACCATCGGCGCTTCTGGCATCGGCGCTTGTGACATCACAGCCTCAGGCGCGGCAAGGCCGACTGCTTGGTCAGCTTGAGCCATACGACCAAATGCCTCCACAGCAGGAGCCGCGGCGGCTGGCGTATCCGTCAATTTGTCTTGGGCAATTTGCGCCGACGCATTACCATTAGCAAGACCAGCAGCAGATTCTGATTTTTTCTTCTCGGCAGACTGCCTTAACTCTCGCTTATCACTTTCTGAAATTGGCCCAAGCTCTGTATCTGAGTACGCGCCAGCTGGTTTTGCTGGCTCAGCGTTAGTTCTAACTGTGCCATACTCCAAACCTAAGGGCGCAGCGGCTGGTTTAGCAGCCGCGTCTTTTTTCAAACCCGCATCCCCAATCAGCATTGGCGTTGCGTTTTGGTTCAGCATCAGTTGATAAGCGGTGATGCCTGCTATTGGCGCTATCAAAAGTGTGGCAAGGGCGGTTCCGGAAAGTAGTCTCGTGTTCATCGTAAAGCTCCATAGTTTGGTTGCGATACGACTAAGACGATCCAAGAAATCCAATCCTTTGGTTGGTGCAAAAGATTTTTGAGTAGTGATATCAAACGCTTCCAAGGCAGCGCGTTTTGCGGCGGCGATTGCAACAGGGCGCGGCTGCGGAATTGGCAGTTTGGACAAATCATTCAAATCAAATTCGGGGTCGCTCATTGCGCGTCCTCCTTCAGCATTTCTTTGAGCCGCTTGCGGGCTTCATGGACATGAAAAGATATGGTGGCTTCGGCGCAGCCAAGCGCTTCCGCCGCCTCGCGATGGCTGACACCATCGCCGTAAACCAGCAAAACTGCATCGCGCTGCTTGTCCGGCAATTTGCGAACCGCGACCCAAAGCGCTGAATTATGATCTTCGCATTCTGCGGGTTCGCGCGTCGTCGGATCTACAAAATAACTCGCCAACCCCTTGGTTTCGCGGGTCTTTTTGCGAAAATGATCAGTGACCGCATTGATGGTCAAGCGCAGCAAAAAGCCGCGCAGGGCCGCTGGTTCGCGCAAGGACTTGATGGCAGAACCGAGCTTCACCATCACCTCTTGGGCAATGTCCTCGGCATCGGCACGGTTGCCAACACGGCGGTAGGAACAGCCATGAACCAGCGCATAATGCCGCTCCACCAGCGTGCCAAATGCTAAACCATCCCCGCTCTGGCATTTTCGTACCAGCGAGGAATCATCCAGCAAAAACAGGCTGTTAACGGCATCCATAGGCAACTCGTTTGGCTAAATACTCTCAGTTATTAGCTTTAAGACGTTGCGACTATGGCATTCCTTTGGTCGGGAATGAAATTTATTTCACAAAGGCATTCATGTGAAATTGCATTTGCTCAGGCACATATTCAAACGCCGTGCCAACAGGACAAGCCCGCCGCGCCAAGCAACCTCCAGTAAGGCAAGCCTGCCCAGCATCGCTTTTTACATGGCTCCGACAGCGTTCAACTGCATAACCACCATTAGAAAAAGCGTTGACAGGACAAGCGCTTAGGCATGGTTTTTCCACGCAGGTATCACAGGGGTGACTCAACTTTTCAACGGGTTGACTCAGCGTAACATCATAAAAAATAATCGCACCACGGTAGGCGTGCCACAGGCCATAGACCGGATGAATCAGGATGCCTAACGGCGAAGGCCTTATGCCAGTGGCAGCCATCGCCCATTGCTGGAACGGCTGATAGGGTTGATCCGAAGGGAAAATTGCCTTGCCGCCATGCGCCTTTGCAATACCGCCAATTACCTGTTTTGACCATGTATCAAGCGGGTCCGGGATGTGGTCAGCAGGCGCACGGGAAGCGGTCGAAGACCATACGCCGCGCGCACGGAAACCATGCGGAAGTGATGCGGATTGCGCACTGAGCCAGTTTGTAAAGTGTGGCCAGAAACTCGAACCGACATGGCCTATCAAAATGATGGATCTGTCCTCCTCCGAAACTACACCGAGCACGTTAAGCCCATGAGTGCCTAGCGCGGTTTGCAGGCCAGCGATAGTTTCAAATTGGCTGGTTGGCATGAAGGTCATCTATTTGTTTTAGGGGTCATGGTCCCTTTGTAAACAGCTCTTGGCACTGATAGCTAGGCTCAACATAAACAAAGCATAATGCTTGACGTTAATAACGGAACTCGTTATCATATTTCGTGATTACGTCGTTTGCCGACCGTGACACTCAAACCCTATTTGAACTTGGGCATGTTCGGCGCTGGGCAAACTTTGAACGACAAGCTTTGCGCAAATTGGTTCCGCTGGATCTGGCGCAAAACATAAATGATATGCGCGCGCCACCCGGAAACCGGCTCGAAGCCTTAAGTGGTGACCGCAAAGGCCAATGGAGCATACGTATCAATAACCAATTCCGAATTTGCTTTCAGTGGTCAGAAGACGGGCCAAGCGATGTTGAAATTGTAGATTATCATTGAGGACGAATATAATGACAAAGCTGATC
>JAYSWX010000112.1:0-3424 GCA_043717855.1 Phyllobacterium sp. | reverse complement strand
TCGCTGGGCTTGCGCATTTTGGCGCTGAAAAACGCGTTGGAAAATTTACCTCGCCACGCCAAACGCCTCGCGCGTTGGTACGAGCAGCGGGATTTGGCTTACGCCAAAAACCTGCCGCACCGCTATTCACCCATGCGCCCCGGACCGGGTCCGGGCTCGCGGCGGCGCAAAACGGAAGAGATCGACGAGGTTTTGCTCGAATGCCATTTGCTGGCGCTTTATGCGCTCGAGCGGCGAGATAGTTCGTGAGCATTCACAGAAAATCGGAGTTTGTGGCGCTGGTTCCGGTGAGGGCTGGCGGGCTTTCGCGCGGGTATATGGCATCACGGGCACACATTTCTCCGCTAGCGCTCATCAAAACAGCTATTTTTGCTCTTGTTTCATTTTTTTGTTGCACTGCACCATAAATCAGTGCCACAAAAAGATCGCTGCAAAAAAGAGTTAAAACTCGGCGTAGCGGGAGGTTTTTGTGACCAAGTGGGTCTACCAATTTGGAAGTGGCGTGGCTGAGGGCAGCGCTGCTGATCTGGCGTTGCTGGGCGGCAAGGGTGCAAACCTTGCCGAGATGGCGCGTATTGGCCTTCCTGTGCCTCCCGGATTTACGATCTGCACAAATGCTTGCCATTCATTTTTGGCTGCTGACAAGAGCTTGCCGGACGGCTTGGAAGCACAAGTCGAAACGGCGCTAATTGATCTGGCAACGAGCACTGGTCGGCGCTTTGGGAACGCTGACAATCCGTTGCTGGTCTCAGTTCGCTCCGGATCCCGCGCATCTATGCCCGGCATGATGGATACTGTGCTCAATCTCGGACTTAACGATGAGACTGTAGTCGGTTTGGCGCGGGCGACAGGCGACGAACGGTTTGCTTACGATACCTATCGTCGTTTCATCCAGATCTACTCTGATGTGGTTCTTGGCCTCGATAATAGCTATTTTGAAGACCTGTTAGAGCGCACACGCGATCTAAATGACGCGGCGCAGGATATTGATTTGACCGCCAATCAACTGAAAGAGTTGGTCGATATTTTCAAAGCAGGCGTGGAAGAAGAACTCGGCATCCCGTTTCCGCAAGACCCGCAAAAGCAATTATGGGACGCTATAGCCGCCGTATTTTTGAGCTGGCGCAATGTGCGTGCTGTCACTTATCGCACGCTGCACAGCATTCCCGAAACTTGGGGAACAGCCGTCAGCATTCAAACTATGGTCTTTGGCAACATGGCTGGCGAATCCGCCACCGGAGTGGCGTTTACGCGCGATCCATCGACAGGCGAAAAGACTTTGTTCGGTGAGTTTTTGCCCAATGCTCAGGGCGAGGACGTGGTCGCGGGCCTGCGCACACCGCAAAGTCTTTCTGAAAAAGGCCGCAAGGCGACTGGCTCAATTAAACCTTCGCTAGAGAAAACTATGCCCGGAGTTTTCTCGGATATTTTGCGCATTTCTAAGCAGCTGGAACATCATTTCGGCGATATGCAGGATATGGAATTTACCATTGAACAGGGTAAACTTTGGATGCTGCAGACCCGCTCGGGTAAGCGTACCTTACGCAGCGCACTGCGAATTGCTGTCGATATGGGCAGTGAGGGCATCATATCGCGAGATGATGCACTTCTGCGCATTGACCCTTCCGCGTTGGACCAATTACTGCACCCGACTGTCGATCCTGATGCGCCTCGCACTATAATCGGCTCCGGCCTTCCGGCATCTCCGGGTGCGGCGACAGGTGAGGTAGTGTTCTCATCTGATGAGGCGCAGCGCCTAAAACTGGAAGGTCGCAAAAGCATTCTGGTACGCGCTGAAACAAGTCCGGAGGACATTCACGGTATGCACGCCGCCGAAGGTGTTTTGACCACACGCGGGGGCATGACCAGCCATGCGGCAGTTGTCGCGCGCGGCATGGGCAAGCCTTGCGTCACAGGTGCTGGCAACATGCGCGTTGACAGTAAAAATGGCACGCTGATTTGCGCCGAAGTGCGAATACGGCGGGGCGATATTATCACCATTGATGGAGGGTTAGGGCAGGTTCTAAAAGGCGCAGTGCCGACATTGCAGCCGAAACTGTCTGGCGAATTTGCAGTTGTTATGGGCTGGGCAGATGCAGTACGCCGCATGAAAGTGCGTGCCAATGCCGACACGCCCGCCGATGCCCGCGCTGCACATGCTTTCGGTGCAGACGGCATAGGGCTTTGCCGCACTGAGCAAATGTTCTTTGATGACATTGGCATAAATTACATGCGCGAGATGATTCTAGCTGAGTCCGAAAAAGATCGCCGCATCGCGCTTGAACGTCTGCTTCCGGTGCAGCGTTCAAATTTTATTGCGTTATTTGAAATTATGGCTGGAATGCCAGTGACAATTCGGTTGCTTGATCCTCCGCTGCATGAGTTTTTGCCCAAGGGTTTTGCAGAACTGGTGGAAGTCGCAAGTGCGATGGGTATCACGGTGGAAACACTTCGCGAGCGCATCGATAGCCTGCATGAATTCAACCCGATGCTCGGTCATCGCGGCTGCCGTCTTGTTATCAGCTATCCGGAGATAGCTGAAATGCAGGCCCGCGCAATTTTTGAGGCGGCCATAGAAGTCGAACGTAGGACCGGTGCAACCATAGTTCCGGAAATTATGGTGCCACTGGTTTCTATGATGAAGGAACTGGCATTCGTGAAAGGAAGTATCGCAAATGCCGCTGCGGAAGTTGAACTCGAAACCGGCATCAAAGTGAATTATCTCGTCGGCACGATGATCGAGTTGCCCCGGGCTGCAATGCGGGCAGGTACAATTGCGGAAGCTTCAGAGTTTTTCTCATTTGGAACCAATGACTTAACACAAACAATTTATGGCATTTCGCGCGATGATGCGTCTGCCTTCATGTCTACCTATTTGAAAAAGGGCATCATGCAGCGTGACCCGTTTGTCACGCTGGACCGTGAAGGTGTTGGCGAAATGATCAGTATCGCCTGCGAGCGCGGGCGCGCGACGCGACCCGATATTGCGCTCGGCGTTTGTGGCGAGCATGGCGGCGAACCTGAATCCATTCAGTTCTTTGAAGAAGCTGGATTGGACTTTGTGTCCTGTTCGCCATTTCGTGTGCCTATTGCCAGACTAGCCTGTGCCCAAGCGACGATCCTGCAGCGCAGAAAGGCTTCAGCTCAACTTGCGAAATTGATTCACGACGGCAAGCCAAGCTTCGCCCAGGCGAAATAGATGGGCAGTGTCAGGCCGCTCCGCTTGCGCATCCATTGTTATTCCGTCCGAGCTTAAAGTTACGAGCACGATCTGGCCGTTGCCATCAGGTAAACGAACCAATGCCGCTCGCTGAAAAGGCAGACTGGAAGGCGCAGGAATATTGAACAGGAACTCAGCGCCGATAGACTGGGTCGCACGTCGAACGCTGCTATCAAAACCTGAACTCACCAGATTTTGGGCTTC
>JAYSWX010000111.1:0-22517 GCA_043717855.1 Phyllobacterium sp. | reverse complement strand
CATCCAAATCTGTGCGCCGTGAGCTTTGGCAGCTTTCGCCATATCCGCCAACGCGGCAAGCGCCGAATTTGATTGGATACCTTCAATTGCCAGATTGCCACCGCGCTCCAAATGCCAGCGGTCTACGAGGACGTTTCCTGTAATTAGGAGTGCCGCGCCGCCCTCGCCCCAGCGGCGGTATAATTCGACAAAGCGGGTATTGGCTTGATTATCACCCGCAGACAGCCCCTCGGTCATTGCCGCTTTGGCGATGCGATTGGCTAAGACTGCGCCGCAAGGCAATCGCAATTCATCCGACAAATGTGCAGTTTTCACTGGTTGCAACTCCACTCAGAACCAACTCAAGTTGAAACGTTAGTTGATATGCGTGGTTAACAAAAGCTAAACGAGCAAGAATTTGATGACACGGTTAATGCCTACTCAAACCGATTATAAATGGAAAGCCGCAGGCGTTTAGAGCGGCGATTACTTAAAAAAACTGGAGGCGCGGATCTAATCCGTTGTTTTGTAGCATTATTCTTAACCACCTGATGTTCCATCAGGTTCGAAAATACTCTAGCGAAGAGCAGCCCGCATAATGCGGTACAAACTACGGAGCGCAGACGAATTCAATTTGGAAAATGCCGGTTCTTGCAAAGGATACTTTAATTTTTCTAGCATAGGGCGAGTATTGACGACAGGCAAGAACGCTGCTTTCACGGATGCGGGCAGAGTCTTAGCTGCGGCCTGCCATTTATTTGCATGGGATAAGCCGAGCTCGCAAAGGGCATCTGTTGCGTTTTTGATCGCAACTCTATCGTTGCCCCTAATAAATCCATCACCATCCAGGCCGCACGCACTGAGCAGGTCGGTAGGAACGTAACACTGACTCCGCGATCTGGTTCGCACCAACCGCTCGATTATAACGCCGATGCCCAGCGTGACACCTGCATGGCCAGAGGCATCAGCGGTGACGCGCGACGCGTCCTTATCTAATATGAAGCAGGCCAATTGGATGATCGCGGATTGCGTTGCGCCGAGATATGCCTCCAACGCGGTCTGATTTGGCATCCCATCGTGGTAAAAGTCAAAAATTCGGGCCTCGCAATAAGCGTCAAAAGCGCTGCGGGGGAGGTCATAATCTTCAATGATTTTGAGAAGAGCAGAGGCGACTGGATGGCCGCTGGCCTCGCCGTCCCGCTGGCCATTGGCGACATCGCGCCACCATTGCAGACGGATTTCGCCGGGTAGTGGATCGTGCACTAATTCACATATACGGGAAATTTCTATGTCGAATGCGTAGAGCGCGAACAGCGCCTCGCGCTTGTCTGCGGGCGCGAAAAGTGTGGCTATGTAGCGGTCCCGCGCGTGGGCACGAACGATCGTTGCGAGTTCGCCAACCATAGGTTCAATTCACCACGATGAGGGCTGCAGCAACGCGGCGCTCTTCGGCGAGAAGCACATTGTAGGTGCGCACGGCAGCGCCTGTGCTCATCGGATCGGCGACAACACCTTTAGCCTTTAGCGCTTCGCGCAGGTCTTTTGGAATCGGGCGGATTTCGAGGCCCATGCCGATTAGCAGGACGTCAAAGTCTGCGGTTTCAGCAATTAGCTTGGCAAAATCATCGATGGCCATTTTGACCGGGTCTTTTGGTTCCCATCCATAAACACCCGATGGCAGGCAGATGATAGAGCCTTTATGCGACATATCGGCAAAGCGAAACCCGCCTGCCCCATAAGCATCAATGGGTGCCCGCCCCGGAAAATGGGCGGGCTTTAGAGTTATGCCGTTAGCCACGATTTCAAGCCTTCGTGACGATTTCATCAGCGTTGAGCGCGCCTTTCGCCTTCTCAGCGGATGGACGCAGGCCAAAGAGGATAAGTAGTGGACCGGCAACGAAGATTGAAGAATAAGTGCCAATAATGACGCCAAACAGCATGGCTGCAGTGAACGAGCGTATAACCTCGCCGCCAAACACGAACAGTGCGCCAAGCGCGATCAATGTCGTTAAAGCAGTAAGCGTCGTGCGTGACAGCGTTTCGTTCATCGACAGATCCAGCAGCTGATCCAACGGCATTTTCTTGTAGCGCCGCAGATTTTCACGCACACGGTCATAAACCACAACAGTATCGTTAAGCGAATACCCGACAATGGTGAGGATAGCGGCGATACTGGAGAGGTTAAATTCAATTCCCGTTATCGAAAAGAAACCGATGGTCATGAGCACGTCATGTGCGGTGGCAATGATAGCCCCGACACCATATTGCCACTCAAAGCGTATCCAGATGTAGATCAAAATACCGATAAACGCGACAATAATGCCAATAAAGCCCGCTGTCGCAAGTTCGCCAGAAACAGTAGCGCCAATTGCCTCGACACGGCGGAACTCATAGTCGGCTCCTAATTCATCACGGATTTTTGCGACAACAGTTTGGTCAGCTTTTTCGCCTAAATCCTGCGCTTCCACACGAATGAGGACGTCGTTGGGCTGTCCAAATTGCTGAACTTGCACTTCGCCGACGTTTAAAGCAGACAAGCGTTCGCGAATTGATCCTACATCGGCCACTGCTGCTTTGGACTGTACTTCAATAATGGAGCCGCCCTTAAACTCAATTCCGTAATTCATGCTGTGCATGAAAAACAGACCAATTGCGATAACTGTCGCAATTGCAGTTCCGGCAAACGTGAAGTTACGGATGCCCATGAACGGTATTTTTGTGCCGTGAGGAATGAGGTTCAAAATACCGTTTGGCAATTCCTTTGGCTTGGAACGACGCAGCCAGACTGACACTAACCAGCGGGTGAACGTGAAGGCCGTGAACACAGTTGTTGCAATGCCCAGCGCGAACGTAACCGCGAAGCCCTTTACGGGACCGGAACCAAGGTAGAACAGCACGGCAGCGGCAATAAACGACGTGACGTTGGCATCCACGATGGTCGCAAGCGCTTTGGTGAAGCCAGTATCAATGGCTTGGATCATGGAGCGACCAGCGCGGCGCTCTTCTTTGATGCGCTCGTAAATCAGAACGTTGGAGTCGACCGCCATACCAATGGTGAGAACGATACCCGCGATACCTGGCAAAGTGAGCGTTGCGCCAAGCAGCGAAAGGCCAGCGATAATCATTGTGACATGCACCAGCAGCGCAAGGTTAGCGATAGTGCCAAGCATTCCGTATGCGAGGAACATAAATGCTACAACCAGGACGCCAGCAATGATCGCAGCCAGCTTTCCAGCAGCAATCGAATCGGCGCCGAGGCCCGGGCCAACGGTGCGCTCTTCGATGACAGTGAGCGTTGCGGGCAAGGCACCTGCGCGCAGCAGCACTGCAAGGTCATTTGCCCCCTTGACGCTGAAACTACCGGAGATTTGACCCGAACCGCCCAAAATTGGCTCGCGAATTACCGGTGCGGAAAGGACGGCATTGTCGAGAACAATTGCGAATGGCTTTCCGACGTTTTGTTGCGTGGCTTGACCAAAACGTAGAGAGCCCTTGCTATCAAACCGGAAGGAAACCACCGGCTCATTAGTCTGCGAGTTAAACGACGCTTGCGCATCCACAAGGCTTTCTCCGGAAATGATGACGCGGCTCTCAACTAGATAGGGCCGCTCTTGCTCGCCATCTGTGGCCTTGGAATAAAGCACTTCCGAGCCCGCGGGCGGGCGACCAGTCAGCGCATCTTGCGCAGACATGGTGGTATCAACCATTTGAAATGTGAGCTTGGCCGTTTGACCAAGAATATCTTTAAGGCGCTGCGGGTCAGCAAGGCCCGGAACTTGCACCAGAATGCGGTCTTTGCCCTGCTTTTGAATTACGGGTTCGGTGGTACCCAACTCATTGACGCGGCGCTCTACAACTTCGATCGACTGTGTGGCAGCAGATGATATCCGGTAATCGATACCGGCATCGGTCAGCTTCAAATCAAATTTGCCTGGTGTTTCTTCCACCAGTTCAACTTCAACAACATTGCCGGAACCCAGCAGGCTGGCGTTGGCAGGCTTGAACAATTCCGCCAGTGCGCTCTTGGCAGCTTCAATCTTGGCAGGGTCATTGATCGTAACACGCACTTCTTGTGCGCCACCGGACAATCCGGTGTATTCAATTTTGGCTTCTCGCAAACGGCTGCGTACATCGTCTTTGACGGTGTTAACGCGGTCTTTGACAAGATCGCCACGCTCGACCTGCAAAAGAATGTGCGAGCCGCCTTGCAAATCGAGACCAAGTGGCATTTGGCCATGCGGCAACCATTTTGGTAGCATTTCCAGCTGGGACTGACTGAAGAGATTAGGAACCGCAACGAACGCGCTCACGGCAATTGTGAGCCAAATCAGTACGGTTTTCCAGCGGGAAAAATGCAGCATAGGTGAATACTTTCTCTTATAACTTTTGGCAAAAAGCCTGCAAACATGGCGGGCCTTGCTAAGCTCTCTTAGTATTATTTCTCGTTGGCCGCTACTGGCACGCCCTTGACCCGGACTTCGGCGATAAGCGACCGGATGGCCGAGACTTTGACACCCGTGGCGATTTCAACTTCAACATCTGCTGAGCCGTCAACCACTTTTGTTACTTTGCCGACGATACCGCCGCCAAGAACAACAGTATCACCCTTGCGAATGGCGGCAAGGGCTGCTTCGCGCGTCTTCAATTGGGCGCGCTGCGGGCGTATGATGAGAAAATACATAACAATGAAAATCAGGATAAACGGCAAAATGCTCATGATAATGTCAACATTACCAGAAGCGGGTGCAGCGGCTTGAGCGTATGCTTCGGTTACAAACATAGGTATATCTCCATAGAATCCAGCTGAAAAGCAGCCTTGAACGATTGGCCGGAATATAGTGATTAAGCCTTGCAATGCAACGGCGCATTCTTGTCTTTCGGAAACTCATTTGCCCGTGCTAAATAGCCGTAAAACAGGACCACACCATGACTAACAACGCACTTGCGAGCCTGAACGCTAAATTGGACCGGCTTATTGCGGCAATTGACCGGCTTGGTCCGTCCTTGACGCCGGTGCCGGATTTTGATGCGGCGGATTGTTTTGTTTGGGATGCGGATCATTCATTGCTTGTGGCCGTTGCCCGCGTCAACCGTGTAGACCTATCGCTGATCCGCAGCGTCAACCACGTGCGCGATATTTTGTTTGATAATACCAAGCGCTTTGCAGACGGCTTGCCTTCCAACAATGTATTGCTGTGGGGCGCGCGGGGGATGGGGAAATCCTCGCTGGTAAAATCTGTGCATCATGCGATTGCAGCGGATCAAGCCGAGGGCGAAGCGCCGCTTAAGCTCATTGAAATTCACCGTGAGGATATCGACAGCCTGCCTAAGCTGATGACTTTGGTGAAGGCCGCGCCATGCCGTTTCATCCTGTTTTGTGATGATCTATCGTTCGACCATGGCGATACGAGCTACAAATCGCTCAAAGCCGCCTTGGAGGGCGGCGTGGAGGGACGGCCGGACAATGTGGTGTTTTACGCCACGTCCAACCGCCGCCACTTGCTACCGCGCGATATGATTGAGAACGAGCGCTCAACGTCTATTAATCCAGGTGAAACAGTGGAAGAAAAGGTTTCGCTATCCGACCGCTTCGGCCTGTGGCTGGGCTTTCATAAGTGCAGTCAAGACGACTATTTGGAGATGGTTTGCGCCTATGCCAAGCATTTCAACATTCAAATTGACGAGGTTGATCTCATTCATCAAGCATTGGAATGGGCAACAACGCGGGGCAGCCGATCCGGGCGGGTGGCATTTCAATTTATTCAAGATTTGGCCGGAAGACTAGGCATCAAAATATAAAACCCGCCGGCATTGCTGCCAGCGGGCCGGTATTAACGTGCTGGAGACACGTAGAACCGAATTTGCCGTGAACCTATTCCAGATAACCTGTCGGGTTAACAGGTGTGGAGTTTTTACGAACTTCGAAATGCAGTTTCGGCACTTTGGTATTGCCGGACATGCCGGACTTCGCCAATTCCTGACCGCGCTTCACTTTTTCGCCGCGCTTCACAGAGATTTCGCCATTGTTGCCATAGACTGTGACCAAACCGTTTTCATGGCGCACCAAAACCGTATTACCGAAGTCTTTCAGGCCTGTTCCGGCATAGATGACCACGCCATTTTCAGCTGCTTTAACCGGTGTTCCATTTGGCACAGAAATATCAACCCCGTCATTGGCGTGACCACCATCACCGGATTGACCAAAGCTGGTCAACGTACGGCCACGTACGGGCCAGCGCAGCTTGGAAATGCCAGTGGCATCCGGAGCGGCGGCAGTGTCTTTTTCCGCCTCGGCGATGGCCTCGTTGGATGGTGTGGCAGGCGCAGCAGCAGGTAGCTTGGCTGGGGCCGCCGCAGGCGCATCATCACTCACGGGGCCGAGCTTCCTCTTTGTGGAAGTGGCTGCCGAGCCCGTTACAATCGGGTCAATCCCGGGATTGGTGGCGACCTTTACAGCGGTAACGGTGGTTGCGCCCTTGGCCGGGATTTTTAACGTTTGACCAATTTTCAGTTTGCCGTCGTCGACAGCGTTGGCCGCTTTCAACTCAGCAACTGTGATGCCGTTTTTCTTGGCAATCGTATAAAGTGAGTCGCCGGAAGTAACCGCATATAAGCCAGCTGGAAGCTTGGCTTTCGCTACCGCTGGTTTGGCAGGCGCGGCGGTGACGCCTGCATCCTTGGCAGTGGCTTTACCTTTTACCTGTGGCACAGACGGCAACACTGCGACGGTGTCTCGCTTTGGTGCTTTGCCCGGCAACGGAGCTTTTTCCAACGGCGTGTCAGTTGAGATTGAGCCAGTTGTAGACGTATCAAGTGCCGCTGTCGTCGCATCCGGTATGAGCAGTTTTTGGCCAACCTTCAACGTCGCGCCGCTTTGCAGATGATTGGCTGCGAGAATTTTGGTGGATGGTTTGTGAACGCGGTTGGCGATGCTATAAATCGTGTCGCCTTCTGCAACCGTAACATACTTGCCGCTGGCTTTGGTTTTACTCGTTGCCACTGTTTTCTCCGGCAACGGCATTGCTTCAGCGGTATCATCCACCGGACCAAGTACGCGCGGCTTGCTGCCGAGCTTTAGTTTTTTGAGAGGAGCTGGTTCGGCCTCCGCCATATCTTGGGCGGTCGGCAAAGGTTGCTTTACGGCCTTCACAAGGCGCGGTGCGTCTGGCTCTACAGCGCCCGTCACGCTCTCATCTAATACTGGTGCGCCCAATTTTTTGATTGGCTTGGCGGCTGCCTTTTTGGCCAAGGCCACCGGCATGTCCGCAGGAGCCGTTAAAACATCCGGCGTCACGGCGCGGCGGGCGGCGCTGATTGGTGCGGGCATTGGCTGCATCGCATCTATTTTGGAATTGTATTTGCCAATGGGAGCGAGCGTCTTGCGCTGAATGTTGGATTCTGCCTGCGCGATTGCGGGGCGGATTGTGTTGCCTTGCACTGAGCCGGTGTAAAGCGGCTGGTTGCCCGCAAGCGCGGGCGCGGGTAGTTCATCCGGGAACGGCTGGGCGGCAAGCGGCATTGACGGCGAGACTTTGCGGATTATCTGCGCTTGGTTTATGGAACCAGTGTAGTCACTTGCTTGCGGCGCGAAGCGGGAGAAATCGCTGCTGCACCCTGCCCCCAGCCCGGCAATCAGGCCGAACGCGACACCGCGCAACAATATTTTCGACTGAACATTCAAAACAAAAACGCGCATTACTCTTACTCACGCCACAACGGAGAACTCGTCCGTAGTAATGATTAAAGCTTGTTATCCTTACTGGACCGTTAAAAAGCTGGGGTAATTCGCAAATAATTCACCAAGACCAGTGAATTAGAGGGCAGCAGCCAGACTTGTGGCGAGCGGCTGGAAGCGTACACTCATAATGTCTTCGCGCTCGAAGCGGCTGCCAATTTTTGACAATCGCGCCACCACCTGCTCACCATCATCAGGACCGATGACGGCGATCATAACGCCGGAAGTCGATAATTGATCGACAAACATGCGTGGCAAGCTGTCAAATGCCGCCCAGACAATTATCCGATCGAACGGGCCTTCGCTAATGAGGCCTGCCTTGCCATCGGCGTGGCGGACGGTGATATTTGTGAGACGCATGGCCTCAAAGCGCGCACGGGCTTGCTCGGCAAGCGTCTTGAACCGCTCCACGGTGGTGACGCGCTGTGCCAAGCGCGACATCAGGGCGGCGCTGTAACCGGACCCGGTGCCGATTTCCAAAACGCGGTGAGTTTGTTCCAAACCGAGCAACGAGACCATCGTGGCTTGCAAATCAATGCCTTCAATCACTTCGCCGCAATCAATTGGGACTGTGCCGTTTGAATAGGCTGCGTCAGAAAATTCCGTTGGCACAAAGCCACGACGAGGCGTGGCTTCGAAGGCGCTGAGTAAATCCGGGTTTGAAATGCCTTTGGCGCGCATACGCATCAAGAACGCGGCAAAGTTTTCGCGATCAGTCATGCGGCTGTTCATGAAAGCGCTTCTTCCAATCGGTCGCGCACCTTGTGGGCGGTGAGATCAAGCATAAGGGGTGTCACAGAAATATAGTTGACGTCGAGCGCGGCGACATCTGTGCCCTCACCTGGCGTTTCCGCGCCGCGATTAAAGCGAATCCAGTAGTAGGGAAAGCCGCGCCCGTCTGCGCGTTCTTCAATAAAAATCCCATGCGCGAGCTTACCTTGGCTGGTGACCTTTGTGCCCCGCACTTCTGAGGCTGCACAATTGGGGAAATTCACGTTGAGAAATACGCCTTCCGGCAAGGTTTGCGCGATGAGTTTTTTGAGCAGCGCAGGTGCGTGCGCTTCGCAGGTTTCCCACGGTATCAAGCGGCCATTGTTCCAATTATAGGCTTGGCTCAAAGCGATGGCGCGGATGCCCAGCAGTGTGCCTTCCATAGCGCCCGCAACTGTGCCGGACAGCGTAATATCATCAGCTATGTTTTGGCCGGAGTTTACGCCTGAAAGCACCAAATCCGGCGCAACATCCATAATTTCGCGCACGGCCATAATCACGCAATCAGTCGGCGTGCCGCGCACGGCGTATTTCTTATCGCTGATTTTGCGCAGGCGTAAGGGTTCCGAAATTGTCAGCGAATGGGCAACGCCGGACTGGTCAGTCTCCGGCGCGACGATCCACACATCATCGGAAAGCGTGCGGGCGATGCGCTCCAGCGCGGCTAGGCCATCGGCGTGGATGCCGTCATCATTGGTCAGTAATATGCGCATTATTTCCGCTCTATCTTGGTCAAGCCGCCCATATAGGGCAGCAGCGCCTGCGGGATGGTGATGGAGCCATCATCGTTTTGATAGTTCTCAATAACGGCGATCAATGCGCGGCCAACAGCGACGCCGGAGCCATTAAGCGTATGCACAAAGCGGGTGGCTTTTTCGCCTTCGGGGCGATAACGCGCGTTCATGCGGCGGGCTTGGAAATCTCCACAGGTGGAGCAAGACGAGATTTCGCGATAGGCATTTTGGCCGGGCAGCCACACTTCAATGTCATGCGTTTTCTGTGCGCCAAAGCCCATATCGCCCGTGCAAAGCACGACCGTGCGGAAGTGCAGGCCAAGACGTTTCAGCACTTCCTCGGCGCAAGCGGTCATGCGGTCATGCTCGGCCAGCGATGAATCGGCGTCTGTGATGGAAACCATCTCCACTTTATAAAACTGGTGCTGGCGCAACATGCCGCGCGTGTCACGGCCTGCAGACCCAGCCTCAGAGCGGAAGCACGGCGTTAGCGCGGTGTAGCGGATGGGGAGCTTGGCATGGTCGAGAATTTCTTCACGCACCATGTTGGTGAGCGGGACTTCGGAGGTGGGGATAAGGCCAAGGCGCTCCCTACGAAGCCCTCTGATATTACCATTCTCATCATTTGACCATTCAGTTTGTGCATCTTCGCCCAAAATGCCAATCAAGCGTGCTGTGCTTCGAGTAACGCTCTCAACGATCTCTCTAACGCGAGCCATTGGAACCTCTTGCTCGCCAGGCCCCAAGCTTGTTTTGCCAACGTTAATTGCTACTTGAATCGCCTTTTCCAGCCAATCACCACTTCTCGGATCGCTAAAAAACAAGTCTTCCTCAAACTTCGGTAATTGGCCAGTTCCATAAAACGCCTCGTCGCGCACCAAAAGCGGCGGAATCACCTCTTCATAACCGTGCTCGCTAGTATGCACATCCAGAAAAAACTGACCCAACGCCCGCTCCAGCCGCGCGAGTTGGCCTTTGAGTATCGTAAAGCGTGAGCCTGAAATTTGCGCAGCTTTATCGAAGTCCATCATGCCGAGCGCTTCGCCGATTTCGAAATGCTCTAGCGGTTTGAAATTCATGCGCGGCTTTTCGCCGACGCTGCGAATTTCGACATTGTCGTGCTCGTCTTTTCCGTCGGGAATATCTTTATGCGGAATGTTCGGCAGCGAGGCTAGCAGATTGTCCAGCTCTCCTGCGGCAGCGCGTTCTTCTGCCTCGATGGCTGACATTTTGTCTTTCAGCGCGGACACTTCGGCCTTCAGGCTATCAGCCAGTGCCATGTCTTTTGCGCCCATTGCCTTGCCAATTTCCTTAGAGGCTACATTGCGGCGCTCTTGGCACTCTTGCAGCGAGGTCAGCGCTTTGCGACGGGCTTCATCCAGCGCTAGCAACTTAGGGGACTCTGCCCCGCGACCGCGCCGCGCCATGGCGGCATCAAAGGCTACAGGGTTTTCGCGTATCCACTTAATATCAAGCATAATTTAGGTCCGAACTTCATTGTCAGCAAAAGGTGAGATCAGCCAAGATCATCACGATCGCGAATCGTCGTCTTTTGCCACAATTTCGGTAGATTCGTCATCAGTTTCCGCATCATTCTTGCGCTGACGCTCAATTATGCCCGCCAAAAAGATCGACAATTCATAAAGCAGGATGGTCGGAACGGCCAAACCAATCTGGCTGAGCGGGTCCGGCGGCGTTAAAACAGCAGCTACAACGAAGGCAATGACGATGGCATATTTGCGCTTGTCTCGCAGCCCGGCCTGTGTGACCAAACCCGCACGTGCAAGCAACGACGTGACGACTGGCAATTGGAACACCAAACCAAATGAGAAAATCAGCGTCATAATCAGGCTGAGATATTCCGAAACCTTCGGCAGCAACGAAATCTGCACACCTTCGGAATTTTGCTGCATGGCAAGGAAAAACCACATTACCATCGGCGCGAAGAAGAAATAAACCAGCGACGCACCAAGCAGAAATAAGATTGGCGAGGCAAACAGGAATGGCAAAAACGCGCGACGCTCATTACGATAAAGGCCCGGCGCGACGAACTTATAAATCTGGTTGGCAATGACCGGAAACGCCAACAACATGCCGCCGAACATGGCGACCTTCACCTGCGTGAAGAAGAATTCCTGCGGCGCGGTATAAATCAGTGCGACTTTATCTTGCGGCAATCCTGCCCATTCTACAGCGGTGCGATAGGGAATAACGAGGAAGTAAAAGAGCTTTTTCGCAAAATAAAAACACAGGGCAAAAGCCGCGAAAAATGCGCCGATTGCCCAAATCAGGCGGCGACGCAACTCAATGAGATGCTCAACAAGCGGCGCTTGGCTCTCTTCTATTTCGTCCACTTTCGCGCTCATTTTGCAGGTTTCGCTTTCACGGGCGCTTTTACCTTATCAACAGACCGCTTAACCGGGGTGGCCTTCGCTTTGGTTTCCTTGGCCGGCGTAACCACGGCCACAGCCGCAACCTTTTTAGCCGCCGGATTAGACGACATTGCTTTGCGCGGCTTCGGTGCAATCTCCGCCGTTGCCGTTACCACGGGCGCAGGCGCAGGCGCTGCAACTGGCTTGGGCTGAACTGCTTTTGTCATATCATCACGGATACCGGAGGTCGCCTCTTTGAAGGGATTCAAGACGTCCTTGACTTGCTGGCGCGGGTCTAGTTTCTTGACACTATCCAATGTTTTTTTGACATCATCCAGCTCAGCCTCTTTCAAAGCATCATCAAACTGACGTTTGAAATCTCCCGACATTTGCCGAAATTTCGACGTGGCCTTTCCCAATGCCCGAAGCATTTTGGGCAAGTCCTTCGGCCCGACAACGACGATCATAACAATCGCAATCACGAGTAATTCGGAATATCCGACGTCAAGCATCAGGCACTACTTCCAGATTAAGGCTAGGTGGCTGCGCCTAATTGCGCTGCCTGAACTTAGTTATTTAAGCCTTTTTGGCTTTTGACTTCACCGGCGTAACGGTTTCAGCGGCTTTATGTTCAACTGTTTTGCCATCGTCTTCCGCCACTTCATCATCGGCCATGCCGTTCTTGAAGCTCTTGATGCCCTTAGCAACATCGCCCATGAGATCAGGAATCTTGCCCTTTCCGAACACCAGAAGCACGATCGCCAGAACGATCACCCAGTGCCAAATCGAAAAACTACCCATTTTGAAACTCCAAATTCTAATTCCGCTAAACTGACTTAAGCACTTTCGTTCAATTTTTCAAACACAAGAGCACGATCTTTTTGCACAATTACGGCAACGTCACGCGATTTTTCTGAAATCAATCCACAGCGTACCCGCGTTGATACCGGTGTTTCATGACCCGACACGGCCAATTGCAGTAATTCACTATTGCCTAAGAAGCGACGAGAGAGGATGCGCGCCGGTATATCCGCGCCCTCTTGTACCTCAATATCACCCAAACGAATGGCCACTGATAGCGGGGTTCCATCGGGATATTTGGTTTCGAACTTACCCAAAGGGGTCTGAGCAAAGCCTGATTTTGCTGTTGTATCGAAGACATCAAGCTCCGAGAAAAGGCCTGCTGCAAATAAAGATACCGGATTTATGTAAATGTCATGGCCCGTGCCAACCTGCACCAAAGCGCCGTCTTTGAGGAGCGCAATCCTATCTGCCATGCGCATTGCTTCTTCCGCATCGTGGGTGACTACGATTGCGGTGGCGCGGCTTTGGCGCAATATTCCGAGTGTTTCAGCGCGAACAGTATCTTTCAAACGCGAATCGAGACCGGAAAATGGCTCGTCCATAAGCAACACCGCTGGACGCGGAACCAGCGCCCGCGCCAGCGCTACGCGCTGCTGCTCACCGCCGGAGAGTTCATGGGGGTAGGCCTTGGCATGAGATTGCAGGCCAACGCGGCCAAGCGCGGTGAATGCCTCCAGCTTGGCATCCTCGCTGGACATGGCATTGAGCCCAAAGCGCACATTGTCCATAATCGACAGATGCGGGAACAGTGCATAATCCTGAAACACCAAACCAATGGAGCGCTTTTCTGGCGGTACAAATGCGGACGGTCCGGCGATTTCTTCATTGTTTAAAAGTATGCGGCCGGAACTCTGCACCTCGATACCTGCGGCAATGCGAAGCAGTGTGGTTTTGCCTGATCCAGAGGGGCCAAGAAGGCACAAAACTTCGCCGGGTTCGGCCGTCAAGGATACGTTGTTGAGTATCTGCCCGCCCCGGTCAAACTTGTGTGAAATATTCTCAAATACCAGCTTGGCCGCAAAGCTGACGCCTACGGGCCCACGGTTGACTATGTGAGAAGTTGATTTTGCCATGAGCTGATTGCCGAAACCTTGTGTAGGTATCCGGCTGTCAATCATCCCCGCCGCGCGGTGTCAACAGGCCAAGCTCTTCAAGGTCGATATCCGTCAGCGCCTCTTCGTCCTCCATCAACTCATCCATATTGGCAGGTGGCTGTGGTACTTGGAAATTCGAGGGCATACGAGACGACAACAGCCCTGCCCCTTTTAGCTCATCAATGCCCGGCAAATCACGTATTTCTTCGAGGCCAAAATGGTCAAGAAATTCCAGCGTTGTGCCATAAGTCACAGGGCGGCCCGGTACTTTGCGGCGGCCACGGATTTTAATCCAGCCGGTCTCCATCAGCACATCAAGCGTGCCTTTGGCAGTTTCCACGCCGCGAATTTCTTCCATTTCTGCGCGGGTAACCGGCTGGTGATAGCCAATGATGGCAAGCACTTCGAGAGCGGCGCGCGAGAGCTTCTTTTGCTGCACCGCCTCTCGGCTCATCAGGAACGAGAGGTCTGGCGCAGTGCGGAGCGCCCATGCATCGCCGACGTGGATGACATTAACGCCGCGCTTGGCATAATCTTTTTGCAGCTCTGCCATCAATGCTCTGACGTCGGTTTCACCCGGCAGACGGTCAGCAAGCGCCTTGGCGGACACGGGCTCAGCAGAGGCGAACAGAATGGCTTCTGCCATACGTAAGGCTTCTGAAAGGTCGAGCGGTTCAGCGTCACCCGTAAGGCTGAACGGCAGAATTTTTGCCTGCCCGGGCTCGCTCATGTCATGCCTCCGCAAGCGGCGGCCGATCCGGCCTAGTGCGCAGATAGATTGACTGGAAGGCTCCGTCTTGGCGCATTTCCAGCTGGCCCTCGCGCACCAGTTCGAGACTGGCCGCAAATGAACTGGCAATTGCAGTACGACGTTCTTTTATGTCCGGAATAAAAGCCATTAAATACTGGTCAAGTGCTGTCCAATCCCGCATTTCACCAATTAAGCGTACAAGAATTTGTCGCGCATGTTTCAACGACCAAACAGACCGCAACGCAATGCTGACGCGCGAAATGGCCTTACGTTGGCGCTGCGAGGCGTAGGCTGTCAGCAGGTCATAGAGCGTGGCTGAATATGTGTTTTGCTTTTCAATAATCACCACTTCGGGCATACCGCGAACGAACACATCGCGCCCAAGACGATTACGATTAACCAGACGCGCTGCTGCCTCACGCATCGCTTCAAGCCGCTTTAAGCGAAATTGCAAAACCTCTGCAAGTTCTTCTCCGCTTTCGCCATTATCGTTTGGTGACTTTGGAATGAGCAGTTTGGATTTAAGGAAGGCTAGCCATGCCGCCATAACAAGATAGTCGCCCGCGAGCTCCAACCGCACGGCCTGTGCTTGCGTGATAAATACTAAATATTGTTCCGCTAACGCTAAAATCGAAATACGGGCAAGATCAACTTTTTGATTGCGCGCTAAGTGCAGTAGCAAATCCAACGGCCCTTCAAAACCGTTGACATCAATTACTAGCGAAGGGTCGGAAAGGGTACGGTCTTGCTCAGCATCCCACAGTGTTTCAAGAGGCATTGCGCCCTTGTCCTGTTTTTTGCGGATTGCGTTCATTCGCCCCTAATCGCCCATCTTATTACGCTACCATAGCCATATGGTTGGCGAATGTGTCTCGCAGTGAAATTTCGTCTGTATGATCCACGCGCACCAGCCTCGCTAACGCCGCGCTTGCCCGCATTAATGCCTTATCCCTCAGCAAAGGTGTGTTGGCAACAACATCTCTCATTTCGCTCATTATACCATGGCAATGTAATACCATATCGCACCCTCCGGCGAATATTGCACGGGTGCGCGTGGCAATATCCCCAGATAGTGCGTTCATTGAGACGTCATCACTCATTAAAAGGCCGTCGAAACCGATATAATCGCGAATAATGCGATCAATAACGATTTTTGACGTAGTGGCGGGATTGTTTGGATCAATTGCGCTGAAGACGAGATGGCCAGTCATAGCCATCGGCATGTCCGCCAATGCCTTGAACGGCACAAAATCGTGGGCCTCTAACTCGGCTAGGCTTGCATCCACTATTGGCAAATTGTGGTGGCTATCGGCAAAGCCGCGACCATGGCCGGGTATGTGCTTGATTACGGGAAGAATACCGCCCTCCATCAAACCCTCCGCCGCGGCACGGCCCATCTCAGTGACTGTGAACGGCTCGAAACCATAGGCACGGTTGCCAATGACAGAGCTCGCGCCCTCAACAGGTACATCGAGAACCGGCAGGCAATCCGCTGTGAAACCATACTTTGCCAAATCAATTGCATGAAGCCGCGACATAAGGCGCGCCGCGTGGAGGCCTGCATCGCGGTCCCGGTTGTAAAGTGCACCAAGTTCAGAAGCGGGCGGATAATTCGGGGCTAGAGGCGGGCGTAGGCGTTGCACACGGCCACCCTCTTGATCGATAAATACCGGCGCATCCGGCTCGCCGATCGCATCACGCATCGAAGCGTTGAGATCGCTAATCTGGTTAGCTTCTTTGCAATTGCGCGCAAAAAGAATAAACCCCCATGGCTTATGCTGACGGAAAAAATCCCGCTCCTCAGTGGTCAATTCCGTGCCGGAAACGCCAATAATCAGTGCCTTTGATTCGCTCATTTTATAACTCTACCTGTTTGGCAACACATGACAAATACGCAAAGAAAAGACGGTCATAAGACCGCCACTTGAGAAAAAGTGGTAAGCCTACCTTGAAACAAAACAGCTGCCGCCGGAAGATTTATACTGCGAGCAAAGTGCCGTCGCATCCTGCTTGGACCCGGCGTTGATGCGCACTCGGTAAACAGTACCTTTTCCTGCCACTTCCGCCTGCTGGATGTTTACACCTCTCCCTCCAATTACGCCGCTAAACTTGCGACTCAGGGCTGCATATGTGGCCTGAGCAGCCTCTGGAGACGGCGTTGAAGCAATTTGAATTACATAAGCGCCGGTCGCAGCGGGAGTCTGGTTTGCTGTTGCTTGAGGCGTTGTATCAGCTGCGGCAATTTGAGTGTCAGCTGCGGCTTTCTTGCCACCGGTTTTGCCGACGATGGTCACCGGTTGATCCGCCGGACGCGCGTCAATGATTGGCGCGGCGCCTGTTGCAGCATCGGCGTTCAGTGTTTCCGTTTCTGGTTTTGGTGCCTTGATTTTCTTGGTTTTTACAACCTTAATAACTGGCGCTTCCTTCACCTCATTAGGAGCCATTGCTTCAAGCATTGCTGCCCCATCCTGCGTTTTCGGAACGTCTGCTGGATCAGAAGCAACTGGATTGACCAACTTTACCGAGGGCTCTGCAAGTTGTGTTATCTTGGCAACACCAGATATCTGCGCATCATTTTTTGTCTCAGGAGTGAGCTCAGCGGCTGAGGTTTCAACAGTGGCAGCCAGCGGATCAGCACGCGCGGGCGCAACAGCACGTTCTACGAGCGTGCCATCCGGCTTTACTACAAATGTGCGCACTTTTTTTGGTGTGACAGCCGTTGCATCTGCACTCACAGCAGGTGCATTTTCAGGATCAAGCGCTGGATCTACGCGATCCTCGGCCTTGCTTTTTGAAGCGGTCGCCGGAACGGTGGATGCTATTACAGGACTTTCTTGAGGGACCGGAACCTGTGCGGGTGTTGTGTTTTTTGCAGACGCAGGTACATCTGCGGCGTTCACATTATCTCCCTCGTCGACTGGATCACTTGCAACTGCGGCTATATCGACGGGCTCTTCTGATGCGGTTACCAATTGGCCTGGATTTGCCGATGCATAGCCAGCGCCAGCGACCTTGTCGTATACCGCCTTATCCTGATCGGCGACCACCTTGCCGCCAGGCGCTTCCGGTGCGACTTTAACCGGTTGCGGGTCAGCCTTTACAAGCACGGGACCACCTGAGGCGGCGACGCTGCTACCTGTCTTTGAATAAGCATAGTAAGTAACACTACCCAGAACCAAAGCTCCTGCTAAAATGGCGGCAACCAGCCTAGAGCGGGATTTCACTGGTTCGTCACGATAAACTGCATTGGCAAACTCTCCTCCCTGCTCGGAAAAGGGCTCAAAATCATCCGCAGGTCTTGGGTCAAATGGCGCACTGGTACGATAGGGGGGGCTGCTCCCAATCGCTGGAATTTCGTCTGCCTGATAGCTGCCAATGGTGACATCCAGATCAGCCGATAGCTCATCATTCAAGACAGATTCAAAATTACTATCTAAATCAGGTGTGTGCGACTGAAGTTGCGGTGCATATTGGGGCATTGACGGCGCAATGGAAGCTTTTACACTAGGCGCTTGATACGCGCGATAGTCTTCATCGGTATCATGCGCTGTACTTTCGGTTACAATCGGGTCGTCACTAAATTCAAAGTCAGGAATGTTAAAATCTTCTGTCGCAGTAACGTGATCGCCCGGTACGGCTATCGCCTCGACAACAGGCTCGGGTGCAGTCTCCGCCAGAAGACGATCAAAGTCCTCAGAAAAATCAAAATCAGCTTCTGGCTCTGTTGAAGACGGGGCGGCCTCTGGCTGCCACATTTCAAGCTTCGGCACTGAAGGAACGAGACCGCTATGAGCAAATTCGATCGAATTGTTTGGCGAAACAACTGTAGTTACTATCGGTGCTAGTTCAGTATCGAGATCAAACTCGAAATCTTCAACAGCAATATCGTCATTTTGACTAGCGCCGACAGGAAGAACCGGCAATTTTTCAACCACATAACGCGCGTTGCTGCGACCATAACTCATGTGCGAGAGAACGGTATCAAACTCCTCGTGGTTAGCTCCGCCTGACATTGGCGCTGCGCTGACCATTTTCACCTCTTCGTCCAAATCAATGTCCAGCCATGGATCGGCTTCAAATTGGTCATCAACAATTTCGGTATCGGCGTGAATTTGCGAGACAACCCCATGTGTTACAGGAAGTGTCTGTCGCTCAATACGTTCGTCGTTCAATAGTTGCTGATAAGGCGGCGATACAGCCGATAAACGCGCATCAGACGAAACGGGAGCATCCGAAAGCAGGGCTGCCAATTCGTCTTCGAGCGAGAGTTCTACAGGCACATCGTGATCGCGCGCGTCGCGGGATTCAAGGAATGCGTCGTCTAAAGCGGTAGAAAAATCATCATCAAAATCGAAGTAAGATTCGAGATCGGCTTCGATCATTGCGTTAGAAGCTTTATCAGCCTCCTGAGTGGATGACTCGCTCATAATGCGCGAAAGCTGCATCAACGGATCTTCATCATCGATTTCGCGACCTGAATTCCACTTGCGATCAACAATATTTGCCATGCTTTAGTTCCTACACAACGCACGCTACCGATCGGCAGCAGAAAATGGACCTACCAGCGTAATGTGGGCAAAAAGTGACAAAAATCCCCGTTTTTTACCGCATTTCGGCGGGTGCGTCGACCCCTACTATGGAAAGACCCGACACTAAACAATCGTGGACAGCCTGCACTAAGCCCAGCCTGGCGATAGTCAATTGTGTATTGTTAACCTTAACAAAGCGTAACTCTGTATTTTCGCTGCCCTTATTCCATTGGCCATGGAAGCTGGAGGCCAATTCGTAAAGGTAAAAAGCGACCCTATGAGGCTCCCTTGCTTGGGCTGCGCTTTCGATTAGACGCGGGAATTCGGCGAGCTTGCGGATGAGTGCAATTTCGCTGTCGTCGGTCAAAAGCACTACGTTTTGGGCCAATTCTGCCCGATTTGGGCGTTCTAGCCCCATCATTTCCTTGGCTTGCCGGAAAATGGAATGGCAACGGGCCGAGGCGTATTGCACGTAGAACACCGGATTGTCCTTGGATTGCTCGGTGACTTTGGCAAAATCGAAGTCCAACGGCGCGTCGTTCTTCCGGTAAATCATCATGAAACGCACCGGATCGCGGCCGACTTCATCCACGACATCGCGGAGCGTGACGAACTCGCCTGCCCGCTTGGACATGCGTACCGGCTCACCGCTACGGAACAATTTTACCAATTGAACCAGATAGATAGTGTTCTTTGCTGTATCATTGGAAACCGCGCGCGCCAGTGCTTCCATGCGCTTGACATAGCCGCCATGGTCCGCGCCCAAGACGAGGATCATCTCTTGAAAACCACGGTCAAACTTGTCTTTGAAATAAGCCAAATCGGCGGCGAAATAGGTGAAGGTTCCGTCTGATTTTACAAGTGGACGGTCGATGTCATCGCCGACATCTGTGGAGCGGAAAAGCACTTGCTCGCGGTCCTCCCAATCCTCCGGAACCTCGCCTTTCGGCGGTGGAAGCTTACCGCGATACACATGACCTTTTAGCGTCAAGTCATTGATAACAGACCGGATTTTCGCTTCGCCATTGGCATGAAGTGAGGCTTCCGAGAAGAACACATCATGGTGAACGTTGAGGGCTGCCAAGTCTTCGCGAACCAGAACCATCATCGCATCGATGGCGCGTTGTTTAATGATTGCCAGCGCCTCGTCTTCAGCCATGTCCTTGAGTTTGCTGCCAAATTCGGCTGCCAGTGTTTGGCCGAGCGGCACGAGGTAATCCCCCGGATATAGACCTGCCGGAATCTCGCCAATCTCCTCGCCCAGTGCCTCGCGATAACGCAACATTACGGACTTGGCGAGCACGTCGATCTGCACGCCGGCATCGTTGATATAATATTCTTTGGTGACATCGAAGCCGGCAAATTTCATCAGGTTTGCCAGCGCATCGCCGAACACCGCGCCGCGACAATGGCCGACGTGCATGGGGCCAGTCGGGTTGGCGGAGACATATTCGACATTGATTTTTTTATTGCTACCTATCAAAGATCGACCGTAATTTCCCTGTGAATTCAATATGCTAGCCAGATGCACTTGCCAATACGCATTGCTCAAACGGATGTTGATGAAGCCCGGACCGGCTATTTCTACACTGAAAACATCGGCGTCAGCCTTCAATTTGGCGACGATTTGCTCGGCTAAAGCGCGGGGATTGGAGCCGACAGCTTTGGCCAAAACCATGGCGGCATTGCAAGCTAAATCGCCGTGAGACGGGTCGCGGGGGGACTCTACTGTGACACGCGAGATGTCCAAAGGCGAGCCGTCCACGGGGTTGAGCCCCAAAGAGCCGAGGATAAATTCGATCCGTGCGGAAAAGTCTTGGAAAATGTTCATGGTGACGAGATGGTCCTGAATTTCTTAAGGCGCTGGCTATCCCAAAACGGGGATGCGGTCAAATAATCGCTCATAGTCGCGGATGGCAAATTGGTCAGTCATTCCGGCTATAAAATCGGCAACGCCGCGCGCGCGGGAGGCGACCGGAGATGATGCGCCGGACGCCCGAAGATCGTGCGGAATGGATGCGGAAGCCGTCCGGAAGCCGTCCGGAAGCGTATCGGGGTTGGCAACATAATGGTCGAACAGCATTTCAATGACATTTACCGCTACATCCATTTTAGCCATGACTAATGGATGGCGATAAAGATGCTCAAAGAGAAACCTTTTCAGCGCCGCCTCCTCGCCTTGCATGGCATTTGAAAATCCGATCATGGCACGCGGCGCGGCACGCACGTCTGCTACCGTTTCGGGCTTCAAAACTTTAAGGCGGCGCGAGGTCTCAGAGATTACATCCTCCACCATCGCGGTGATTTGGCGGCGGCCTAGCTCGGCGATTTTGCGGTGCTCGTCGAGGCCGGGATAAGTGTCTTCGATGGTCTTGATAATAGGCCCGACCAGCGGCGCATCGCGCAGTAGATCCAGCGTCAATATTCCTGCCCGCAGACCATCATCAATGTCATGGGTGTCGTAGGCGATGTCATCGGCTATCGCTGCGGCCTGCGCTTCCAGCGAGGCGAAGCTTTTGAGGTCGAGCGGGAACAGCGCGTCGAACTCCAAGATGCTTTGCGGCACCTCGCCTTTGAGCCGTAACCCCTCATCATTGAGCAAAGGACCGTTGTGCTTCACCAGCCCTTCCAAGGTTTCCCAGGTGAGGTTCAGTCCGTCAAACTCTGCGTAGCGATGCTCCAGCATCGTGACGATGCGCAAGCTCTGCGCATTATGATCGAAGCCCCCTGCGCCTTGCATCATCACATCCAGCGCGCGCTCGCCGGCGTGGCCGAAGGGCGTGTGGCCAAAATCATGCACCAGCGCGACGGCTTCTGCCAAATCCTCATCCAGCCGGAAAGCGCGCGCAATCGAGCGGGCAATTTGCGCGACCTCGATGGTGTGGGTCAGGCGCGTGCGAAAATGGTCGCCCTCGTGGCTGATGAAAACTTGGGTTTTATGTTTCAGGCGCCGGAAGGCGGACGTGTGAATTATGCGGTCGCGGTCGCGCTGGAATGGCGAGCGCGTCGGGCTCTCGGCCTGCGCAAAGAGCCTGCCGCGCGAGGCATCCGGATGGCAGGCAAAACCCGCGCGCGGCTGATAGCCATAACCAATCGCTTCAAACTCACTCATGTACCATCACTCGACATTGACTTCATTCCGCTTCATTCTTACCTATGAAACGGTGCGCAAACAACCTTGAACTGTTTGTGCGAAAAAGGAAGTCTGCCATGCACACGATCAGTGTTTCAGATGCCGCCGCAAAGCGCATCAACCACATTCTGGCCAAAGACAGCGCCAAATCCGCGCTGCGCGTTTCCGTTGAAGGCGGCGGTTGCTCAGGCTTTTCTTACAAGTTTGATTTGGTATCCGCAGGAGAGCCGGACGACATTACCATCGCAAAAGAGGGCGCGACGATTTTGATCGATGCCATGTCTGTTGAATATATGGACGGCTCGGAAATTGATTTTGTCGATAATTTGATGGGGCAGAGTTTTCAAATTAAGAACCCGCTGGCGACAGCAAGCTGTGGATGCGGGACTAGTTTCAGCGTTTGAGGTAAACAATCTAACAACATTATTATTTCAATCTAAAATCTTGGCATTTGTGGCAGAGCGGCTAAACAGTATCCAGCATTTTGGAATCGCGCGGGGATTGTATGCCGACATTGCACTGGTTGACCAAGGACGAGGATGTGAAGGCCGCGTC
>JAYSWX010000012.1:0-2316 GCA_043717855.1 Phyllobacterium sp. | reverse complement strand
CGAAGCCGCCTGGGACCAGAATGCCATCGACTTTTTCAAGGTATGGCGACGGGTCTTCTTTTTCGAAAACTTCCGATTCAATCCACTCCAGCTTGACCTTGACCTTGTTGGCCATGCCGCCGTGGGCAAGTGCTTCCATCAAGGACTTATAGGCGTCTTTGAGGCCGGTATATTTGCCGACGATGGCGATGGTGACTTCGCCTTCGGGATTATGAATGCGCTGGGTGATCTCGTTCCAGCGCTCCATGCGTGGCTTTGGCGCGGGTTCAATGCCGAATGCGGCGAGCACTTCTGAATCGAGACCTTCTTTATGATAGGCCATCGGCACATCATAAATATGAGCGACATCAAGGGCTTGAATAACGGCGCTCTCACGGACATTGCAGAACAGTGAGAGTTTGCGGCGCTCTTCGCTCGGAATTTCGCGATCAGCACGGATGAGCAGAATATCCGGTGCGATGCCGATTGAACGCAGCTCTTTGACGGAATGCTGAGTGGGCTTGGTCTTCAATTCGCCAGCGGTCGGGATGTAGGGCATCAGCGTCAAATGGATATAGAGGCAGGAATTGCGCGGCAAATCATTGCCGATCTGGCGGATGGATTCGAGGAACGGCATGGCCTCAATATCGCCGACCGTGCCGCCGATTTCGCAGATGACGAAATCAAACTCATCATTGCTATCGAGCACGAAGTTTTTGATCTCATTGGTGACGTGCGGAATGACCTGCACTGTCGCGCCAAGATAATCGCCGCGCCGCTCTTTATCAATGATATTCTTATAGATGCGGCCCGTGGTGATGTTGTCGTGCTTGTTGGCGGAGCGACCGGTGAAGCGCTCATAATGACCCAAATCAAGGTCAGTTTCCGCGCCATCATCAGTGACGAACACTTCGCCATGCTGATATGGCGACATGGTGCCCGGATCAACATTGAGATAAGGATCGAGTTTACGGATACGCACGCGGTAGCCGCGCGCCTGCAAGAGAGCCGCTAATGCAGCCGCTGCAATGCCTTTTCCAAGCGAAGAAACCACGCCACCGGTAATAAAAACATATCGTGCCATGGGAGTCGGTGATTAACGGCACATTTCAATTTCCGCTAGTCACAAAATCAATCGTCATGGTTTTTCCACGACGAAAGATACAGCCAATTAAAGAACTACGACCTTTGTGCCGATTTTGACGCGTTTGTAGAGGTCCACCACATGCTCATTGACCATGCGGAAGCAGCCGTTGGACGCCGCAGAGCCGATAGTCCACGGTTGGGTTGTGCCATGAATGCGGATGTGAGTGTCCGTCTTGCCCTGATACAAATACATGGCGCGCGCACCAAGCGGGTTTTGAGGGCCGCCGGGCATTCCGTCTCTATATTTAGCATAGTGCTCAGGGCTGCGGGCAATCATCTCATCAGTCGGCGTCCATGAAGGCCATTCGACCTTGGAAGCAATGCGCGCTTCGCCTGTCCAGCCGAGGCCTTCTTTGCCAATAGCGACGCCATAACGGCGGGCTTTGTTGCCGTCCTCTACAAGAAACAGGAATTTATCCTCAGAGTTGATTATGATGGTGCCTGGCTCTTCGCTATCGTAATATTCAACCTCTTGTGGCTCATATATAGGGTCGATTTTGTAGGATTTACCGCCTTTTTTCTTCGATTTGACGGTGGCAACCTTTTTAATCTTTTTTCTGACCTGTGGCTGGTCAATTGGCGCAGGCAAATCACGCTCCGGTGCCTCATAGATAACTTGGCGGTCGTCCTTGAACAGTAATTCGAGGATTGAGCCAGCTTGCGCAGCACCAGTGGCCGCAGCGGTAATTAACGCGGAACTTCCCACTACAAACATGCGACGTGAAATCATGATGGTCCTACCCAAAAGTACAAAAAGCCGTCCTTTAGCAGACGGCTATTTGACAAAATAAATGTGCCAGCCGTTTAAAGCACGATAACTTTAGTGCCAACCGTAACACGCGAATAGAGATCAATTACGTGCTCATTGACCATGCGGAAACAACCGTTTGATGCGGCAGTGCCGATTGTCCATGGCTGCGTGGTGCCGTGGATACGCAAATGCGTGTCTTGTTTGCCGTCGTAGAGGTAAATCGCCCGTGCGCCGAGCGGGTTGCCCATGCCGCCATCCATGCCGTCGGCATACTTAGCATATTTCTCAGGCGAACGTTCCTGCATTTCCAATGTTGGAATCCAACGCGGCCATTCTTGTTTGTTGCCCACAGCAACCGTACCGTGGAAATCCAACCCTTCTTTGCCGACGGCTACACCGTAGCGGCGGGCAGTAAAGGAAGATTCTATGAGGAATAAGAA
>JAYSWX010000110.1:0-22561 GCA_043717855.1 Phyllobacterium sp. | reverse complement strand
CAGCGGATTTCCAATCCGCCAGCAAAGCACCGGCCGTTGCCACAGACACTTGGATCATGAATTCCGTGTCCCCGTTGCAACGAGCGAGGAGCATTATGGGGTCGAAATGCAGACCGTGGATAAAAATGCTGAAAATAATTTTGAACTTACAAGGCTGAAGCCATGCAAAAACCGTGGATAGATAAACAAGACCCGCTCCCAAAACCCGGGAGCGGGTCAATTTAACTGGAATTTTTAGCGGCTATTACGCGCCTTCAACACCCTTTACGTACCAATCAATGGTCGCGAGTTTGTCGTCCGCCATGACGACGCCCTTGGCGACTTTTTCTGCACCTGCTTGGTCCATAAGCGGGCCAGTGAAAACGTTGTAGCTGCCATCTTTCCAGCCAGCTTGGATTTTATCTGCGGCGGCTGTGATTTCCGGGGCCAGTGAGGCGTTGTATGGTGAGATGACGACTGTTCCATCCTTCATGCCGTCCCATGTGTCGCTGGATTCCCACTTGCCATCGAGCACCGCTTGCGCGCGCAGGATGTAATATGGACCCCAGATGTCTTCGATCGCTGTAAGGTGGGCCGTCGGTGCGAAACGCGACATGTCCGCGCCTTGACCAAAGCCGAAGATGCCCTTCTGTTCGCAAACCTGCAAGCAGGCCGCGCTGTCTGTATGGGCGGTGATGACATCGCAACCAAGGTTGGCAAGTGTTTCTGCGGCGGCAGCTTCCTTGGCAGGGTCAAACCATGAATCGATCATGATGAGCTTGACTTTGATGGCAGGGTTCACGGCTTGCGCCGCAAGTGTGAACGCATTCACGCCCAGCACGACTTCCGGCACTTTGAATGAGCCGAGGTAGCCAATGACGCCGGACTTTGACTTCATAGCTGCGATTGTGCCGAGAACCGCACGGCCTTCATGGAAGCGGGAGTTATAGGTTGAAAGGTTAGCCGCGCGCTTGTAGCCTGTGCAATGCTCAACTTTTACATCAGGAAATTCAGTGGCAAGCTGAACGCTTTGGTCCATATAGCCATATGATGTTGTGAAAATCAGCTTGTGGCCTTGCTGGGCCAGATCGCGCAAAATTGGCAGGCAGCTCGCATCTTCTTTGACGTTTTCGACAAAAGTTGATGTGACTTTTCCGGCAAGTGCTTCGTCCATGGCCTTGCGGCCTTTGTCGTGTGCCCATGTCCAGCCAAAGTCACCGACTGGGCCCAGATAGATAAAGCCAACTTTTAGCGGGTCAGCGGCCAATGCACTGCCGCCCATCAGGGGCAGGGTGCTGACAGCGGCAGCAGTCTTGATAAAATTACGGCGGGTGATGTTACTCATTTAGTCTTCTCCTTGTTAAACTCAAAACCTACACGCTGGGCATAAATGGCTTGCCTAAACAGGCAGGAGCTTGGCTCCCTGTGCGTTCGCGTGCGGAAATCACAGCCAAGACGATAATTGCCATCAAGTAGGGCATGGACGCCCAAAATTGTGACGGCAAAAACGAAAAACCAGATGCTTTTGCATAGAGCTCAAGCGTCATTAATAGACCGAAAAAATAAGCCCCTGTCAAAAGCCGACCGGGTTTCCAACCAGAAAAGACGACGAGCGCAAGGGCAATCCAACCGCGCCCGGCGGTCATTTGTTCCGCCCACATGGGCGTGATAACGAGCGAGAAATAGCACCCGGCGATGCCGGACATAGCGCCGCCGAAGGCGATTGCCGCATAGCGGATGCCAACGACGGAATAGCCGATGGAATGGGCCGACAAATCATTTTCGCCGACAGCGCGCAGCACAAGGCCCGCGCGTGTGTTGTTAAGGAACCAGCCGACGAGAAACACCATGATAAGCGCAAAATATACCAAGGGACTGTGCCCAAAAAACACACGCCAAATCGGGTCACGCGCCAAAGCTGCTGGGAATACGGATGTGAACGGGGACACAATAATGCCGACAAACCCAGCACCAATCAACGTGGAAACGCCGATGCCGAAAATGGAAAGCGCAAGACCGGTAGCCACTTGATTTGAGCTGAAGCCGAGCACCAATAGGCCGAAAACAAGTGATGACGCAGCGCCCGCAAGCGCGGCGGCGATGACGCCTAGCCATGGATTGAAGGTAATGAACGTCACCGCAAACCCAGTCACGGCACCGATCAACATCATGCCTTCCACGCCGAGGTTAAGTACGCCGCTTTTTTCGACGACTAACTCGCCCGTCGCCGCCAAGAGGATTGGTGTTGAAATGCCGATCATGGTGACAATTGCAGAAATGATGAGCGCCAGTGTCATGCTGTTGCTCCTGTGGCTGGAGAGGTGCTGAAGCGCAGCCTGTATCGCACCAAAATGTCGCCTGCCAAAATGAGAAACAGCATCATGGCTTGGAAAATGCTGCCAACGGCGGCCGGCACATGAACGACTGTTTGCGCCACCTGACCACCAACGGATGTTATGGCAATAACGATGCCAGCGATAAACACGCCGACAGGATGCAGGCGACCGAGGAACGAAACGATAATTGCGGTGAAGCCGAAGCCTGAGGGGAAGCCAAGATTGATCTGTCCCAGCTGGCTGGTCGCCTCAAGTATGCCTGCAAGGCCAGCCATGCCGCCGCTTATCATCATTGTGGACCAGATGGTGCGGGAAGCATCAAACCCGCCATAACGTGCGGCATGGGGCGCAGCGCCGCTGACACGCACATCAAAGCCATAGATGGAGCGTTTCATGACGAGCCAAAATACCAGCATAAGGATGAAGGCGATAACGAGACCGGGCGGCACGAAGGTTCCGGGGATGGCGCGGGGCAGCAATTGCGCGGGTGTGAACGCGGCCGTCTGCGGGAAGTTGTGGCCTTGCGGGTCTTTCCATGGACCGGTAATGAGATAGCTCAGAAGCTGCAACGCGACATAGACCAGCATGAGGCTGGATAGCACTTCATTGACTTTGTAGCGGGTTTTCAAAACAGCGGGAATTGCAGCCCATAGTGCGCCGCCAATGATGCCTGCAAGGAGCATAGGAATGATGACGAGATTGGTTTGAACGTTTGGTGTGAGATAGGCCACAAATGCGCCTGCCAGTGCGCCAACAATATATTGCCCTTCCGCGCCGATGTTCCAGACTTTTGCTTCGTTGCCGAGCGAAAGACCCAAAGCGATGATGATGAGTGGTGCTGCTTTGGCGGCGACGTCTTGCCACTTGTACGACGCGAGTATGGGTGTGAAAAACACTTCTTTCACGGTTTGCTGTCCGTCGAAACCAAGTGCGTCAATCAACAGTGCTCCGAAAATCATTGTGAGAAATACAGCGGCAATTGGTGTAAACAGCCGCATGAAAGGGCTGGGATCGGGACGTTTTTCAAAGCGGATGCGCATGTAGGGCCTCCGTGAATTTTTCTGTCGATGCCGGATCGCCGTGAACGCCGCCCATGAGCAGACCTATTTCTTCGATGGATGCCTCTCCAACTTTTTTGGCGTCTGACAGGCGGCCCAAATTCATCACCGCCATTGTATCGCAAAGACTGAGCAACTCGTCTAAATCTTGGCTGATAACGACGATTGCCGAGCCTTTGAGCGCGAGATCGACGATGGCTTGGCGGATGGCAGTGGCCGCGCCTGCATCCACGCCCCATGTCGGCTGGCTGACGACGAGAACGCCGGGCGCTTGCAGAATTTCGCGGCCCATAATGAATTTTTGCAAGTTTCCGCCGGAGAGCGAACCAGCGGTGGAAAGCGGGCCTTGGGCTTTTACAGAGAACGTTTTGATAATGTTGGCTGCATAGGAGGTAGCCTTGCTGCCATCAACAAGGCCGTTTGCAACCATGCCCACGCGGTGGCGGGCGGTGAGAATTGCGTTGTCCGTGAGTGAGAACTCGCCAACGGCAGCGTGGCCATTGCGCTCCTCGGGCACTGTGCATAGCCCGGCGAGGCGGCGTGCGCTTGGCCCCATCCCGCCAATGGGTTTGCCGTCTATTTTGATTGAAGATGAGGCGCTAATTGCGATTTCGCCACTTAGCACTTCAAGCAACTCGTTTTGGCCGTTGCCTGCAACGCCTGCGATACCAAAGATTTCGCCAGCTTTGACGCTGAAATTCACATCATTTAGGGCGACGCCGAAGTCACCATGCTTTGGCAAATTCAACTTTGTGACTTCGAACTTGGGCGCACCGAAAGTGCGGCCTGCGGTTTTTGTGATGTCTTTCAAATTAGCGCCAATCATCAGCTCCGCCATGGCGCGGGAGGTCATGGCGCGGGGGTCGCAATTGGCAACCATTTTGCCGCCACGCAATATTGTTGCGCCTTCGCACAGGTCCACAATTTCATGCAGCTTGTGGGAAATATAGAGGACGGAGCAGCCATTAGCAGCGAGTTTTCGCAAGGTGTCAAACAGTTGCTCCACTTCTTGCGGGGTTAGCACGGAAGTTGGTTCATCCATGATGAGCAGTTTGGGATTAAGTAAAAGTGCGCGCACGATTTCAATGCGCTGGCGCTCACCGACGCTCAAGGTCGAAACAACGCGCTTTGGGTCCAGTTTCAGGTCGTAGGTTTCCAAGATTTTGAATATCTCGGCCTCCAGATCCCGTTGCGAAATACGGCTATTGAGACCCAGCGCGATATTTTCCAGAACGGTCAGCGCTTCAAATAATGAAAAATGTTGAAATACCATGCCGATGCCAAGTTTGCGGGCAATCTTCGGGTTTGAAATGCGCGTGGACACCCCGTTCCATATAATCTCGCCCTTGTCGGGCTGCATGATGCCATAGATCATTTTCACGAGTGTGGATTTGCCCGCACCGTTTTCGCCTAAAAGAGCATGAATCTCACCCGGTGCGACGTGAACACTGACATTGTCATTGGCCAACACGCCGGGAAAGCTTTTGCTTATGCCACGCAATTCAAGCCTGGCAGGCTTCACTGCATTCATTCGTTTTTCTTGCGCTCCCCAACCGGCAGTTTTCTGCCTTTGTTGACTGCACTATGACAGATGAATTTTGGCTTGCAAGTCATCCATTGTGCAAAGCACCATTTTTTCCGAGTGGTAAAATAATGTGGTTCAGCTCTTCCCTTTGCATGAAATTGACTGTTAGAAATGGAATGAAACGGAGCCTTGAGATATGCCGCAACGACCGGAAGACGAAGACTTGTTGCGTAAGTCTTTTGATGTTGCCCGTCATGCGCGGGACAATGGCGACCACCCGTTCGGCTCAATTTTGACTGATAGATCCGGAGCTGTTCTAATGGAACAGGGAAATGGTTATAGCTCGGAGGGCGGAGACCGCACGGCCCATGCCGAGCGTATTTTAGCGTCCCGTGCTGCCAAGGCCTATGGCGTTGAATTTCTTGCCGATTGCACACTTTATACATCCGCCGAACCTTGTGCGATGTGCGCAGGGGCAATCTATTGGGCCGGCATTGGCCGCGTGGTTTATGGGCAGACCGAGAAGGATCTCAAGGCGCAAACTGGTGCTCACGAAGAAAATCCGACATTGGACTTGCCTTGTCACATTGTCTTTCAGGCAGGGCAACGCGCGACGGAATTAGTCGGGCCGCTGTTGGAGACGGAAGCTGCAAAGCTGCAAGAGGATTTTTGGGCGGCGCGCAAAGAGTAGATTTTGATTATTTGGTTTGTCGAGGTGGCGCTATGTTGAATGAAACTGACAGGAAATTTTTATGCGTCGCTTATGATGAAGCGAAGGCGGGATATGATGAGGGTGGTTGCCCCATTGGGTCGGTTTTGGCGCGGGGCGATGTGTTAGTCTCGCAAGGGCGCAATCAACGGGTTCAGGGCGGCGACCCGATTGCGCATGGCGAGATGGACGCACTGCGCAAGGCCGGACGGCAAAAAACCTATCGTGATACGACGCTCTATACATCGCTTAGTCCCTGTATGATGTGCACGGGAACGATCATACAATTTGGCATTCCTCGTGTGGTTATCGGTGAAAATAATACGTTCGGCGGCAATGAAGAATTTTTACGCTCGCGGGGTGTTGAGGTGATTATTGCCAATGATGCAAACTGCACCGCGCTGATGACTTTGTTCATCAAAGAAAAACCTGAGCTTTGGGCTGAAGACATTGCGGAGTAGGGCAATTTAGATGCCATTTATGGTAGGTAGGATGGCAAATTGTCTGCGTACGTATTGACCAACTGCGCGCATACTTGACGCGTGTCCGGGCCGTTTAAACACTCATTGGCAACAAAAACCTTAAAAGGAGACAGCGAAATAGGGTTCAAGTTTTATCATTGATGCAGATTTTGGAACACATCTGCGCCTGCCATTCGGTTGCTGTTTTCAATTCCAACTGTATGTTCGAATTTTCGCCGAAATTGTATCGGCGTTGTATTAAAACGCTTATGGAATGCCTCATAAAATCGGGAAAGAGAGCCGAATCCGCAATCAAATGCGATGCTGGTAATCGTATTATCTGTGGCTATCAGCATTGATTGAGCGGCATCCAGCCGATGCCGGATAATGGCCTGATTGATGCTCAAGCCGACGCCGCGCTTAAACAGGGTGGTGGCATAATTGGGGTGTAGGCCGATAGTCTTGGCGACATCCTCGACTGAAATATCAGAGCTGGCGTGTTCCCCTATAAAGCGGGCCATGCGCTCCACATGGTGCGCGCCATCCGGATCTTTGTTAGCAAAATGAGGTGATGACACGGCTAAGTCACGTAAATCGCGCCACCCTTCAAGATCGATGCGCCGGACACGCGACTTTAACTCCTCGCGAACTATTTGCTCGATTCTTGGCTCACCCGACAATAGTTCATCGCGCCAACGCCGGATAATTTCTCCGTCAAAATGTTTGATGTTCAAAGCCTCAATTACGGCGCCTTTGAACATTGCGTCCCGCAAATGACTAAGTGTCGGGAGGCCCAAGAAGACTGACATTGGTACATAGATGCAGACAAATTGTGTCGGGTCATCAACTTCGACCACCTGATGGGGGACCATGCCCCAAAATAAAGCTAATCGCCCCGCCGATATCGAAATTTCTCTTCCATCAAACCAGTAGGTCATTCTGCCTTCAAGCACAAAATTGAACTCAATCTGGCTGTGCATATGCGGGCCCGGCATACAGCTTACATTAAGCGAATGGCCTGCACAAAGGCGATCATTGCCAAAAACGACTACCGGATAGCCAGGTGACATGTCAGGTACGGCTGGCACGCTTTCATCATGAAAATCAGCCGGAACGGTTCGTGTCATAACCTTGTGTCCTTAGAAAACCGGAATCTAAAGCAGCGATTCCGGTAGTTTCATGTGTAAATTGTCATTAGCTTCCCATTAATATGATCCTGAATGCAATGGGAAAGCAACGGGATTATGGGAGCAAACTGACCCGTGTTGCCATTGTGGCAGCCGGAATGTGGGAGATGAGCATGAAATATTTACAGACCTCCGTCGGGCTGGCCCTTGGCCTTGCCTTTTATGCGTCTACAGCGCTATCCGGCGAAATTGTTTTGAATTCAGATCAAACAGATCCAGCGCCAAAGAAGGCGATGGAAGAGTTGATTGCAGGGTTTACCGCTGCAAATCCGGGTATCACTGTAAAGTGGAACAATATGGATCATGAAGGCTATAAGTCCGCGATCCGCAACTTTTTGACCGCCGATGCGCCGGATGTTGCTGCATGGTATGCTGGTAACCGCATGGCACCATTTGTCAAAGCTGGTTTGTTTGAAGATGTGTCGGATGTTTGGGCAGCCAACGGGCTTGATGAAAGCCTGAAGTCTGCCGCTGCGTCCATGACCATGGATGGCAAAAAATGGGGTGTGCCTTACACATATTACCAGTGGGGCATTTACTACAACAAGGACGTTTACAAGAAGGCCGGCGTTACTGAGCCAAAGAACTGGGCAGAATTTGTTTCGAACTGCGAAAAGTTCAAGGCGATGGGCGTGGATTGCTTGACCACAGGTACGAAAGCTTTGTGGCCCGGTGCCGGAATTTTCGATTATATCAACATGCGCACTAACGGCTATGAATTCCATATGGATTTGACAGCAGGTAAAGTGAAGTGGACTGACCCGAAAGTTAAGGCGACATTTGCTGAATGGGCAAAAGTTGTCCCGTACATGTCAGCAAACGCTGCTGCCATTGACTGGCAAGATGCTGCTGCTCTCTTGAGCCAAGGCAAGGCTGCCAACTATGTCATGGGCAACTTCGCGGTTGATACCTTCAAAAAAGGTGGCATGACCAATGACACTCTCGGTTTCTTGATATTCCCGGAAATCACACCTGGCATTCCACGCGCGGAAGAAGCGCCAACGGATACTTTCCACATTCCCTCCGGCGCGAAGAACAAGGCTGATGCTAAAGTATTCTTGGCATATATTGCGTCACCTGAAGTTCAGACCAAGATGAATGCGACACTCGGCCAATTGCCAGTGAACAACAAAGCCACTGTTGGCGATGATCCGTTCATTCAAGCAGGCTTCAAGGAATTATCGACAGCGTACGCTTTGGCGCAGTTCTTTGACCGTGATGCCCCGGCAGACATGGCAAAAGCAGGCATGGAAGGCTTCCAAGAGTTTATGGCCAAGCCAGAAAACATTGATGCCATCTTGGAGCGCCTGCAAAAGGTTGCCGATAAGGTCTATAAATAAGCAGTCGATAGATGCGCCTGCCGATGAACAATCGGCAGGCCATTCCAGCTTTCTCTTTATCGCGTCGTTGACATGAAAAACTGCTTATAGTTTTTCTTGACGATACGCTTTTCCTCCAAAAAGGGGCCGGGATCTCTGGAGGCGAGATTCCGGCTTCTTTATTAATCTTTCGGGGAGCGAAGCATGACACAATCAGTTATCGAAAATGGTTTCTGGAAACGTAACCAAAGGACGATAGCACCTTGGTTATTCTTGGCTCCTGGAATGATCATGTTCATTATTTACGTGATCTTGCCGATATTGGAATCGGTTTACATAAGTTTTTTTGACTGGGACGGATTGAGTCCTCAACATCTTAACCAGCTGGGCTCGGAAAACTTTGTGGGTCTTGGTAATTATCGCGATCTTTTGGACGATGATTCATTTTATACCTCGCTATGGAATAATCTGAAATGGCTGGTGCTCTATATGTTGGCGGTGCCAATGGGGCTGGCCGTGGCGCTGTTTTTGAACCAGACAGTGCCGGGCATCAGGCTTTATAAGTCGCTATTCTTTTTCCCGTTTGTCATCAGCCAAGTTGTGGTTGGTTTACTTTTTAGCTGGTTTTATGCGCCGGGCTTCGGACCGCTATTTTCCATTATTAAAGCGATTACAGGTTCCGATACCGCCATTCTGGCGAGCGATACGATGGCGACTTATGGTATCATTGCGGCGGGTCTCTGGCCGCAAACTGCCTACTGCATGATCTTATATTTAACGGGCCTCAATAACATCAATCCCGAGCAAGTTGAAGCAGCGCGCATGGATGGTGCAAAAGGCTGGAACTTGCTGTGGAACATTATTATTCCGCAACTGCGCCCTGCAACTTTCATCGCCATTGTTGTGACGGTCATCGGTTCACTGCGCTCGTTTGACCTTGTCTCTATCATGACGGCGGGCGGGCCCTATGGGTCCACACGTGTGCTTTCTTACTTCATGTTTGAACAAGCGCTTTCGGAATATGGCACGGCGATGGGCTATGGCGCTGCAATCGCCTTTGTTCTGTTTGCCATCATGATGGTCTTCATTTCTTTCTTTGTTTGGAGAATGTTGCAGCAAGAGAGGAATTCATAACATGTTCCCCACGCCAATTGCGAAAACTGCACCATGGGTGCAGATGGGCTACAAGACTATTCTCCCCGTTGCCCTCATCGTATGGCTGCTGCCGTTGATCGGCATTGCTATGACTTCAATTCGCCCGTCCGCCGATCTGGCCGCCGGTAATTATTTCGGGATGCCATCGGGGTTTGCCGGTTATGAAAACTACGGTTCTGTTTTCAAGAACAGCAATATTGGTTGGTATATTTTAAATTCGTTCAAAGTTACGCTGCCCACAGTTGTGGGGGCTGTGGGGCTTTCATGTCTCTCAGGCTTTGCGCTGGCAACTTACAAGTTCAAGGGTAATTTGCTGGTATTCTTTATGTTTGTTGCGGGCAATTTTGTGCCCTTCCAAATTCTCGCAATCCCGGTGCGTGATTTGAGCGTTCAAATGGGACTTTATAATACAACGCTTGGTCTGGTGCTGTTCCATGTGGCGTTTCAAACCGGCTTCTGCACATTGTTTATGCGCAATTTCATCAAGGCGCTACCGTTTGCGTTGGTCGAATCCGCGCGGGTGGAAGGCGTGTCTGAATGGAAGATTTTCTGGCATATCGTGCTACCGTTAATGCGCCCTGCGATTGCCGCCCTTTCCGTGTTGGTTTTCACCTTCATCTGGAATGATTATTTTTGGGCCACTGTTATGGCGCAGGATGCATCCGTGCGGCCTGTGACCGCCGGTATGAACGAGCTCAAAGGTCAATATAAGGTGGCATGGGAGCTGATTTCAGCGGCTTCGATTATTGCCGCCCTGCCACCGGTGGCGATGTTTTTCCTCATGCAGAAGCATTTTATTGCGGGTCTTACATTAGGGGCGACCAAGGGATGAAACTTGGGATGAAACTTGGGATGAAACTTGCGCGGCTAAACGACAGGCTCGCCTTTGCCTTGCCGGAGCGCGGTATGCCGATCATCCTCACCAATTTTGGCTCGACGGGCGAAAATATGGAAGGGTGGGAGGCGGTCCACCAGCGCTCCAATCGCGTCAATGGCATGGATATCGCGCCACCAGCTGCGGTGTATCTTCCAGTTGGCGGCATGGGCGATTTTGGCTGGCCTGCCATTCAGGGGCATCGCAACGGCACCCAGTTTATTCTTGAACCTATGCAGTGGATTGTGCTCGAGCGCCCGGACCAGCTGGTACTTGAGGGTGTGGATCCCGTGGCGGAGATAAAGCTTCGCCTGCACCTTCGCCAGTCAGACACTTTGATTATGCAAACTGAGCTCATCAACGTTGGCAAGACGCCTTACAATTTGGACCGCTGCATGGCGGCAACGGTTCTGGTCGCAAGTGGTGCAGAGACCATCACATCTTATCGCGGCAAGTGGGGCGAAGAGTTTCAGGAAACCACTGAACCGGCGGGCGACGCACTGTGGCTGCTGGAAAGCCGCAAGGGTCGCACTTCGCATGACCGCTATCCGGCGATCACTGTCAAAAGTGCCGATGGCGCGCTTTACAGTGTGCATCTTGGTTGGAGTGGCAATCATGCGCTTGCGGTTGACCGGCTCGATGACGGGCGCAGTATGATCCACGTCGGCGAGTTGTTTGAGCCGGGCGAAATGATATTGGAACCCGGCGCGTCTTATTTGTCGCCGAAGGCCTATGCGGCGCATAGCGTGCGGGGCGATCTGGCGGGTCTTGCCGCCGCGTTTCATGCCGCTGTCAGGGGCGATGTTTTGCGGTGGCCCGGCGCCGCGATGAAGCCGCGCCCCGTGCTGCTGAACACGTGGGAGGGCACTTATTTCAATCATAATGTGGAGCGTCTCAAGCAGCAGGCGACGATTGCCGCTGCTGTGGGGATCGAGCGTTTTGTGCTGGACGATGGTTGGTTTGGCAAGCGCGATGATGATACCTCAAGCTTAGGCGACTGGTTCATTGACAAGCGTAAATACCCGGATGGTCTGAAGCCGCTAGTTGACCATGTGACAGGTCTTGGTATGGAGTTTGGCATCTGGTTCGAGCCTGAAATGGTGAACCGTAACTCTGATCTCTATCGCGCTCACCCTGACTGGATATTGCAGGTTGCGGGACGCCCGTTGCTCGAATCGCGCCAGCAGATGGTGCTGGATCTCACGCGCAGCGAGGTCAGCGATTATTTGTTTAACTGCATCCATGATGTTTTGAAGGACCATGCGATTTCCTACATCAAGTGGGACATGAACCGCGACCTCACCCATGCTGCGGGCGCTGATGGCAAAGCCAAGACCGCGGCGCAAACACGGGCGGTGTATGCTTTGATGGACCGCATCCGTTTGGCTCATCCCGCCGTTGAAATTGAATCCTGCGCATCCGGCGGCGGGCGTGCAGATTTTGGCGTGTTGGAGCGCACGCACCGTGTGTGGGTTTCAGATTGCACCGATCCTTTGGAGCGATTGAATATACAGCGTGGCGCGCGGCGCTTTTTGCCGCCTGAGATCATGGGCTGTCACATTTCGGATTCGCCCAATCACCAGACGCACCGCACCCATAGTCTTTCGTTCCGGGCGATTGTTGCCTTCTTCGGCCATTTGGGCGTGGAGCTTGATCCCTCAACGCTGTCGACAGAAAAGCGCGACGAACTTGCAGGCTGGATTGCGCTGCACAAATCATTACGCCCCGTTTTGCATTCGCCGCAGGCCAGAATTATTGATCTGCCGGTGGTTGATGGCCGCCATGTGTTTGGTGTGTCGATGCGCGATGAGACTTCGGGCGATGAACACATGATTGTTGCGGTGGCGCAAGCAACCCACCCGATGAGCCAGCAGCCAGCTCCGCTTGCCCTGCCACTTGTGAGCGGGGGCCAGTTATTTAGCGTGCGCGAGATCGGGCCGATTAAATATAAATTCGCCCGCAGCACCACATCACAAGATGCGATTCTATCCGGCTCATTAAAAATATCCGGCGACCTGATTGCGGGGCATGGCATTCCCCTGCCGCTGCTCTATCCGGAGTCCGCAATTCTTCTCGAGATTAAATCACAAAGGATGTCCAATCATGGCTAATGTCAACCTGAGTAATGTTCGTAAGTCTTTTGGGCCGGTTGATATTATCAAGGGGGTGGACCTTGAAATCGCCGATGGTGAGTTCTGCGTGTTCGTTGGTCCGTCCGGTTGCGGCAAATCCACATTGTTGCGCATGATTGCTGGCTTGGAGGAAATCACATCCGGCGCATTGCAAATTGGCGGCAACGAGATGGCTAACGTGCAATCTGCGGATCGCGGTGTGGCGATGGTATTCCAGTCTTACGCGCTTTATCCGCACATGACGGTGAAGGAAAATATCTCGTTTGGCCTGCGCATGGCGAAAACGCCGCAAGACAAAATCGACAAATTGGTGAAGCGTGCGACCGATATGCTGCAGCTTGATACGCATCTAGATCGCAAGCCATCGCAGCTTTCAGGCGGGCAGCGCCAGCGTGTCGCCATTGGCCGGGCGATTGTGCGTGAGCCGGAGGTGTTCCTCTTTGACGAGCCGCTCTCAAACCTTGATGCCAACCTTCGTGTGCAGATGCGCATTGAGATTATCAAGCTGCATCAAGATTTGAAATCCACCATGATCTACGTCACGCACGATCAGGTGGAGGCCATGACGATGGCTGATAAAATCGTCGTGCTGCATGGCGGCATCGTTGAGCAAGTGGGCTCGCCGCTGGACCTCTATCATCGCCCGAACAACATGTTTGTGGCCGGCTTCATTGGCTCGCCTAAGATGAATTTTATCAAGGCGGTGGCATCGCCCGCAGCGGGTGGCAAGATCAACGTGTCGCTACCGGGCGGCACGACTATCGTGCTGGGTGACCAAGGTAAAAAGGTGACTGAGCGCCAGCAGGTAACGCTTGGTATCAGACCGGAGCACATCACGATCGGCGTGAAAAACGACGGCGAACTGATGGGTAATTTGCGCATCGCGGAGTATTTGGGCTCGGAGACGATGTTCTATGCCAGCTTGGCCGACGGCAGCGATCTTTCAGTCAAGGCTGACGGCTTGACGACGGCCAAAGCTGGTGCCGACATCAAGTTTGGTGTGCCCGCAAGGGCCTGCCATTTGTTTGACGATAAGGGCATGACAATTTTGAATGGCGATCTGTTAAAATAATGTTGGGCGTATGTTACTATCCGGAACATTGGAACGAGGCGATCTGGGCTGAGGATGCGCGCCGTATGCGCGAGCTTGGCATTAGCTTTGTGCGCATCGGCGAGTTTGCATGGTCGCGGCTGGAGCCGACACGCGGTGCTTATGATTTTGGCTGGCTGGACCGCGCCATTGACGTGCTGGGCAAGGCCGGGCTCAAGGTGGTGTTGGGCACGCCGACTGCCACGCCTCCCAAATGGCTGATGGACGAGCATCCTGATATTGCCCCTGTTGATGAGCAGGGCAGGGCGCGGGGTTTTGGCTCGCGCCGTCATTATTCATTTTCGTCCGAAACTTATTGGCGAGAATCCAGCACCATAGTTGAGGTTCTGGCCAAGCGTTATGGCAACCATCCGGCACTAGCGGGCTGGCAAACAGACAATGAGTATGGCTGCCATCTGACCGTGCTATCGTGGGGCGCGGAGGATCTTAAGGCGTTCCGCAACTGGCTTCGCAAAACCTATCAGACCACAGATCAATTGAACGAAGCATGGGGCAATGTTTTTTGGTCAATGGAGCTCAACAGCTTTGATGAGGTGAGCCTGCCAAATCTAACCGTCACGGAATCCAATCCCGCCGCGCGATTGGATTTTTGGCGGTTTCAGTCGAGCCAAGTGGCTGGCTATGACCGGATGCAATGCGAAATTATTCGCAAATATTCGCCCGGGCGGTTTATCACCCATAATTTCATGGGATTTTTCAACGAGTTCGACCACTGGAAGCTTGGCGAGAACCTCGACATTGCCTCGTGGGATTCATATCCTGTTGGCTTCACGGAGCAATTTCCCTTCTCAGAAGAGGAGCATATAAAATGGGCCGAAACCGCCCATCCTGACATAGCCTCGTTCCATCATGACCTTTATCGCGGCGTTGGCCGTGGCCGGTTTTGGGTGATGGAGCAGCAGCCCGGTCCGGTAAACTGGGCGCCGTGGAACCCTGTGCCAAAGCCGGGCATGATAAGGCTTTGGACATGGGAAGCGTTGGCTCATGGCGCCGAAGTCGTCAGTTATTTTCGCTGGCGACAAGCGCCGTTTGCGCAGGAACAAAATCATGCGGGCCTCAATCTTGCCGGACTTTCCGAGTGGTCCGTCGGCGGGCGCGAAGCCTTGCAGGTCGGCGAGGAACTTGACGCGTTGGAAACGCTGCCAGTCTCGCGACAGGCTAAAGTGGCAATTGTCTATGATTATGAGGCGTCTTGGATAACGCAGATACAACCACAGGGCCAAGATTTTAGGTATTTCGAACTGGTGTTCCGCTGGTATGAAGCCGTACGGCGCTTGGGCGTGGATGTTGATTTTGTGCCGCCGGGCCATGCCCTTGATGGCTATGATCTGGTGCTGGTTCCAAGCCTGCCGCATGTGAGCGAAAGCGCGTTTACTGCTTTTGAAGATGCCGAAGGTGTTATTCTCTACGGTCCGCGCACGGGTTCAAAAAATCGACATTTTTCGATCCCTGAAGGCTTGGCACCCGGCCCGTTGCGCGGGCTAGTGGGTTTAAGAGTGACGCAAGTTTCCTCGTTGCGTCCGGGGCTGGTTGAGAGTGTGAGTGGCGACGTGAACGGTGAGGCGATGCGTTGGCGCGAATATGTGGAGGGTGATGCCGCAATTCTCGCGCGCTTTGCCAACAACGATGCGGCGCTGACCGCCAAGAATAATCATCACTATCTGGCATGTTGGCCTGACGTGAATTTGCTGCAAAGCACTATCGCTTTGCTTGCCAAAAAAGCGAAACTTAAGACAACGAACTTGCCGGACTATATCCGCCTCAGGCATCGGGGCAATTTGAGTTTCGCCTTTAATTATGGTGTTGAGAATTGGGATTTGCCAGCGAGTGCTGATCTCATGCTTGGTGATAGAGTTTTGCGTCCACAAGCCGTGGCCATATGGAAAAACCGCGATTGATGTGAGAAAACTGGAGTGGTTCTTGTTTTAGTAGGCTCAAAACTGTACCCTAACGCAACGATAGGTCGCTTGTCACTTAACGGTGATGTGTTCCACATCACTCTAAAATGCTTGGACACCCAAAGAATAGCGTCTTCGCGTCGCCTGTATGAGCAACATGAGAATGCTTAGAGTTGGAAAAATGGAACAATATCAACAATATAGACTGGCGATTGCGCCGATGATGGATTGGACAGACCGGCACTGCCGTTTTTTCCACCGTCAGCTTACGCGTAAAGCCTTGCTCTATACTGAGATGGTCGTTGCCGATGCCGCCATTCACGGCGTGCGTGAGCGGCTGTTGGGATTTTCGCCGCAGGAGCAACCGCTGGCGTTGCAGCTTGGCGGGTCTGATCCCCTGAAGCTTGCGGAGGCTGCAAGGATTGCGCTCGGGTTTGGGTATAGTGAAATCAACTTGAATGTTGGTTGCCCGTCGGACCGCGTGCAGTCCGGCACCTTTGGTGCCTGCCTTATGCGCACGCCGCGACTTGTTGCGCAATGTGTGGCGGCGATGAAGGCTGCGGTGGATATTCCTGTCACTGTAAAATGCCGTATCGGCGTTGACGAGCAGGATGTGGAAGTGGCGCTCGATACGCTGGCGGATATGGTGTTTGACGCGGGTTGCGATGCGCTTTGGGTCCATGCGCGCAAGGCGTGGCTGCAAGGCTTAAGTCCGAAAGAAAACCGTGATGTGCCGCCGCTCGATTATGATCGCGTTTATCGGCTGAAAGCGCGGTTACCACATAGGTTCATCGGTATAAACGGTGGTATTTCCAGCCTCCGTGAAACGTCAAAGCATCTGGAATTTGTCGACGGCGTGATGATGGGGCGCACGGCCTATCACGACCCGCTGATATTGCTTGATGTTGACCAAGAGATTTATGGCAGCACGATTGCGCCGCGCGACATTGGCGATGTGATTGCCAAGATGGCGGACTATGCTGACCGACATATTGCTTCTGGAGGACGGCTTAATCATATCACACGGCACATGGTCGGGCTGTTTCATGGTGCGCCCGGTGCGCGGCGGTTTCGGCAAATTCTATCTGAAGATGCCTGCCGTCCGGGTGCGAACTCCGATGTGTTGTTCAAGGCCCTTGAACATATTCAACTGGAAGCGGCCGCCTGATAAAAAAAGGCCGGTGATAACACCGGCCAAACACGTGGCAATCAAGGGAGCGGGGGAGAACCAATGATTGCTTTGAGCAGCAATGCGGGGCAAAAGTTGCTGTAAGTAAATAAAAGCATGGGCATGTGACACTTGCATGACAGGGCCTCTTAATCGATCGACTAAATCTCCGATAATTTTTGAACCTACAGGAATTAAATGGCGGGCTTGCCACTTGAACAGATAGTTGAGTTTGCCGCGTATCTGCTGGTTGCAGGTGTTATTTCCGGCTTTCTGGCGGGACTCTTTGGCATCGGCGGTGGCACGGTTCTCGTCCCGGCATTTTACCAAGTGTTCGGTGCCTTTGGCGTTGATGACTCGCTGAAAATGCAATTGTCCATCGGCACATCGCTTGCGCTGGTAGTGACCACATCTATTCGCTCACTCAGTGCGCATCGCAAGCGCGGCGCGGTGGATGAAGAGTTGTTGCGCAGCTGGCGGGTGGCGCTGCCTGTTGGTGCGCTGGCGGCCTCGCTTGCTGTTGCATTCATTTCCAGCTTTGGTCTGCGCGCAATATTTGCGGTGGTTTGTGTGATTATTGCGGCCAAATTGCTGTTCGGGCGGGACGATTGGCGCTTGGGTTCTGATTTGCCGAAAAATCCAGTGCGGGCGATTGTCGGCGTGGCGATTGGCTTTTTATCTACGCTGATGGGTATTGGCGGCGGTGTTTTGAACAATGCATTTATGACCAGCTATGGCCGTCCCATTCATCAAGCGGTGGCGACGTCCGCCGGGGTTGGCGTGCTTATCGCGATACCCGGCTGCATCGGCTACATCATCGCGGGATGGCACAAGTTTGGGCTGCCGCCATTTTCGACGGGCTATGTGAACTGGCTGGCAATTGCGCTTATCATGCCGCTTTCCAATTATGTGACGCCCTATGGCGTTAAGGTTGCCCACGCATTGCCCAAACGGCAGTTGGAGGTTTCGCTTGGGCTGTATCTGTTGTTCGTTGCGGGGCGATTTGGCTGGACGCTTTTTTAGGTTAGTCTTGAAGGAGCATCTCATCCTGCTTCACAGTGAAGCTCGATAAGGTGCCCAGATAATCCATTCCAAGCAGGCTTTGGTCCAATCGGCCTTGTTGCGCTACTAACGCACGAAGGTTTTTGCGCACAATTCCGCCAATAACAACTTGGTCAAGCCGAACCGGCGCGGCCATGGCACTGCCGTTGGCCGTGGATACGGACACAATGAACGAAAGATCGCTGGTACTGATGCCAATGTTGGCGGCATCTAAAGCTGTTAGCACAATGCCTGACGCGCCGGTATCAATCATAAAATGCGTGGCTTGCCCGTTCACTTGCGCGTCCACTTCAAAATGTCCGTTGTTGGCTTTGCCGATGGTGACACTGAGCGCGCCGTCGTCGCCGGTGCTGGTATGGGGCCGCGAAGGAACAAGACCCAGCGATACTTTGGACGCAAAATCCTGGATGAGTAAGCGATATTGGTAAGCACCAATCAAGCCGATGCCGATGATAATCCAAAATCCAAGATGACGCATGGTTTGTGAAAGCGGCTGGCCACCGCCAATGAACCTTGTGCCCACGGCTGCCAATATCAGCAGCGTGCTGGCAGCGCTGACAAATTTATCATTGGTCATGCCCAGCGTCATGCCGCTGTCGCGGTTTATGAAAACGATAGCAAGTGTGGCTGCAAGCGCTGCCAGCAAAAACAACAGCGTCCGGCTCATGCCGTTTCGCCCTTTGCTAGGCGTTGGCGGCGTGTCTCGCGGCGCGGGCGGCGCTCCATGGTTTCGAGGCGCGCGGGCAAAACTTCCATCAGGCTGCGGCGCTCTTGCGATGTCATATCCAGCCAGCCTCCGATTTCGTCGCGGTCACGCCCGCAGCCGAAACAATAGCCGGTTTTCATATCAATTGAGCAAATCAAGATGCAGGGTGATTCAATGGTCATGGTAATTAAATGCTATTCCTAAAGCCCACTTGCAAGGCCAATGAAAAACGACATTTCCGCAATGATTGCGGCGGCCCCTAGCGTATCGCCGGTCTGGCCATAAATTTTTTTCGCGCATAGTTGCTTGAATAGATGGGTGGCGACCAAGCTGAGGCCAATCGCGAACAGTGTTGGCATTGTGCCACGGGATGCAAACGCGAGCACGACGGCGATTGCGGCCCCCGAGCCGAGCGCGAAAGTCGCTGCGTCTTCGGACGGTGCGCCCGCTTTGTCAGATGTGCCCCCGGGGCGGGCAGATTCCAGTTCTGACCAATGCCAGATCAGCGCGGCTTTGCCTGCCACTGTCGCCGCAATGAGGCTTGCCAATGCGCAGAGCAATCCGCTTTGCAAAATCGCGGCGAGGGCGATTGTTTTCACTGCAAATGAAATCACCAGCGCTAATGCGCCGTAAGCGCCGATGCGGCTGTCTTTCATGATTTCGAGGCGGCGCTCGCGTGTGTGCCCGCCGAAGAACCCGTCGGCGACATCAGCCAGCCCGTCTTCATGCAAGCCGCCGCAGGTGATTATCAGCGTTGCGACCGCCAATGCTGCGCACAACAGCGGGGGCAACACGAACAAGCTTCCAACAAGAACTACCGCAAGTGCTGGTAGCGCAGCGATGACTGCCGCAAACGGAAAGGCGCGGGTGGTGTTCACCAGCGATCCATCGTCGCCCTCGAAATAGTGCGATGGCACGGGCAGGCGGGTCAAAAAGCCGACTGAGCGCATCGTGTCGCGCCACAAAGTATCCAAACCGCTATCCATAATATCTCACTTCACAAAAAACGCCCTGATGCGTCGCTTGACGGGGTTTGCCAACCCTAATGGAATGCTTATAGGGAAAGCCAAACTGAAATGCCACGAAAATGGAATCCCCACTATGACCAGCGGCTTGCCCTTTGATGACTTTCGCGCCTTGCTCAAGGATTTGCCCGGCCCGGACTTAGAGGCAGTTCAAGCCGTGCGGAACCGTGACCGGTTTCTGACCAAGCCGCCCGGTGCACTGGGCAAGCTGGAGGCTATTGTCGAATGGCTGGCGGCATGGACAGGAAAGCATAAGCCCCAAGTATTGCGCCCACTCGTGGCGGTGTTTGCTGGTAATCATGGCGTGACAAAGCAAGGCGTTTCGCCGTTTCCGGCGGAAGTCACAGTGCAAATGGTGGCAAATTTTGCCGCTGGCGGCGCGGCGATCAATCAGATTTGTATCGCCCATGATTTGGGCCTGAAAGTATTTGATTTAGCGTTGGACCACCCGACGGGTGATATTACTCTAGAAGCAGCGCTGGATGAAAAAGCCTGCGCGGCGACCATGGCATTCGGCATGGAGGCCATTGCCGGTGGCACGGATTTGCTGTGCATCGGCGAAATGGGCATCGGCAACACGACGATTGCAGCCGCGATTTTCCATGCGCTATATGGCGGCACAGCGGAGGACTGGGTTGGTGCAGGCACGGGCGCTGATGATGAAGGCATAAAGCGCAAGGCCGATGCGGTGCGCCGCGCAGTAGCGCTGCACGGGTCGCATTTGAAGGATCCGCTTGAGGTGCTGCGCCGTCTTGGCGGGCGCGAAATCGCGGCGATGGCAGGCGCAATTCTGGCGGCGCGTATGCAAAAAGTGCCGGTGATTGTTGATGGCTTCGTGGCCTCATCCGCTGCTGCAATATTGTTGGCGGCCAATCCTTCAGCACTAGACCATTGCCTGTTCGGCCATGTGTCTGCTGAGAAGGCTCATCGTTTGGCGCTGGAGAAAATGGGCAAGACTGCATTGCTTGATTTAGGAATGAGACTTGGTGAAGGCACTGGCGCTGCGCTGGCGGCAGGCATTGTTAAATCAGCAGCACTTTGCCATTCCGGTATGGCGACTTTCGGCGAAGCAGGCGTCAGTGACCAAGTCTAACCGAAAACTCGTTTTGGTGGCCAACTAGCGCGATTTTCTGCGCTTCCGTTGCTCACGTACTTTATTTGACGCATTTTCTTTACGCGAACCGGCATCCACTTCGCTTGAAAATGCTTTGTTGTACGCTGCGCTACGGTTCTCGAAAGCCACGCTAATTGGCTCACCAGAACGTGTTTTGGGTCAGACTTTCGGCCTAACCAAATATCTTCTTCTGCTGATTTTCCGGTGGTTGCCCTGCGTCCGCAATTTTCCTCGCAGCAATTGCGACGCGGTCGCGCGGGAAAATGGCCAGCGCTTCTGTGCCTTCGCGCAACTTGGAGCGCAGGTCGAAAATGCCGCCGTGGAGATGCATCAGCGCCTGCACGATTGGCAGACCAAGACCTGTGCCTTGCTCGGCATTCTTTATCGCGATTGAGCCTTGGCCAAATGTGGAAAGAACGATAGGAATTTCACTTTCCGGAATGCCGGGGCCATTGTCTTTGACAGAAATATATTGCCCGCCGCCGCCAGTCCAACCGATTTTAACGGTTATCTCACCGCCTGTCGGGGTGAATTTCACCGCGTTGGAGAGGAGATTGAGCGTAATCTGGCGAACTGAACGCTCGTCCGCCCAAATTGAAGTGAGCGTTTTTTCAAAATTGTTGATAATTTTAATGTCTTTGCTGCGCGCCTTCAGCGTCATCATGTGGACTGCGTCTTCAACGGTGTCAGCTAGTTTCATGACTTCTTCCGTCAATGAGTGACGCCCGGCCTCGACACGCGAAAGATCCAATATCTCATTAATAAGGTTGAGCAAATGCTCCCCGCTATCATGAATATCTTGCGCATATTCCCTGTAAGTCGGGTTATCGAGTGGCCCCAAAACCTCATTGCTCATCACTTCGGAAAAACCAAGAATAGCGTTGAGCGGTGTGCGCAGTTCGTGGCTCATCGACGCCAAAAACCGCGACTTTGCCATGTTGGCTTCTTCTGCTCGTGACCGTGCCTCGTCAGACATGCTTTTGGCTGTTTCAAGCTCGGCAATCAGCGCGTCTTTCTCCGATTGATGCTCTAGATTTTCGCGTGCGATGTTGTTCAGGTAATTGGCAACAACCATGAAAAACGCGATACCGGCAATCAGCATCAGCACCATTGAAATTTCGACGGCATTGGTAAGGTGGGCAGAGAAAATGATGAATGACGCCACCGGTACTACAAAGGTGAGAAGGAGGGCGCGACGCATGTTTGCCGTTGCGATTGCGGTTCCGGCCATTGCCAAAAGCAGGACGACCGCTTGCAACACACTAATTTGTGGAATGCCACATTCATAACACTTAAATGCCGCCAGCCACGCCCAGCACAGGCCTGTGACAATGTGGCAGCCCAACATGAGATTTGACCAATATGAGATGTTTATTGCATCGATTTCAGTGCTTGCAAGGCGGCGGGCGAAGGCGCCCAGTAACGCGTAGGCAGACAAGGTCAGCATTGCCCAATAAACCGATTTAACGCCAAAGCCGATAAATGTGGCTGCGCCTGCTGTAGTAACTATCGCGACAGGAATGACAAGTGCAAGTGAGCCCAGCACTTCGGCATGTTGGCGCAACAAATCTGCGGTAAAATCGGCACGACCGCCTTCGCTAAGGCGTGCACGGGTGCGCTTTATGGCCCTCGCTGTCTCGGGGTTGCGAGAGCGCTTGGCCATATTGACGATATTTTTATCGGCGACTTGTGATCGCGGCGCACTCATTACAACATTTCGCAGTCTGGTTGGATTTTATATT
>JAYSWX010000109.1:0-22668 GCA_043717855.1 Phyllobacterium sp. | reverse complement strand
TTAAAGGGCTCGGAGAGATGATGGCGTCGCAGTTGAAAGAAACCACAATGGACCCAAAAAAGCGCACTATGTTGCGCGTGGACATTGTGGAAGATATGAAGGTAGTCACCCAACAGGCCATTGACGATTTGATGGGTACTAAGCCCGAGGCGAGGTTCCGGTTTATCCAAGAGCGGGCCGAGTTCGCGTCAGATATTGATATCTAACGGTGGATTGATGACCATAACCTTCAAAGCGTTTTGATAAATTACGCTGCCTGAAGTCTTAAGGCGTGTTTGCGCCCGTTTTCGCGGACAGTTTCTAAATAAACCGAGCGCAAAAGCGCAACCAGATCGTCATTGCCGTGATCGAATGCCGGTGTTGAACACGCGGCAATATGGCGCTCAAGCATGATACGCGAAACCTCTTGAGGCCCGGCTGTCAGCTTGCCGTTGGCAATAGAACGCCACGTTTCCAGCCCCGCCATCAAAACGCCACCAACGCTATCTGTAAAGCCACAGTGGCGAAACAGTGCTGCTAAAATCGCATGGCGACCGTTGGCAAGCTGCGCTTTTATACGATCATCGCCCTGCCCTGAAAGAGTGGAGAGGATTGTCGCGAAGAATCCAATTTTTCCATTTATCAAAACACGCAACACAAAACTCGTCGTGATTTCACCGCGCAGGCGCAGATGCTCCACAAGTGCCGGATGTTCTAAAACAGGAGAGTCATCAATCAAGTCAAGACAAGCGCGAACACAGGCTTCTCCCGTGATGCGCTGTGCACGCGATTTGCCCATCAGTGCCATCACCATCGGCATGTCACGAAGCGCCTCACCCAATTTCACCACCAAGGCATGACGGGCATCCGTTGGCAGGCGCGGATCGGCAAGCAGTAAGCTACGCATTTCTGCTATATGCCCAAAGCGGCCCACCAAACGACGAAGGCTTAATCCAGCAATACTGGCTCCGGTGTTAGACAGCAGCACTTGGCACGCCTCTTGGCAGGCAACTTCAGCAATAGCGGCACAAAGCGAGGACGATAACTGTGGCCGCATAGCAACGGCGCACTGCACCTGGCTGCACCCAAGCGCAACACGATCAATCAAATCAGAATCACTCATGAGCGGCGAGCGCACCAAAATGACGCTGGCCACCTGCGGCTGGTCGCACGCCAGAGCAGTGACGATTTGAATGGGTGCCAATGTGCTTGTGGACAAGGCTTCTGCCAATGCGAAGCGCACATTTGGCGATGGATCATCAAGCAAGATGGTGAGTGCCGCCTCGGCAGCGCACCGCTCGTCAAACTCCAAGGGAGATTGCAAATAGGCCCGCGCCAAGGCGCTAGCTGCGGCTTCCCGCTCAGACGCCCGGGCGCTATCCACCCACTTTAAAAATTGTTCGACGATCATAGACGCCACCACTCACACCACGATGGCTACGGTATACGCTCCAAATAGTTTACGATCGGTTCACCATGTTTGTAAATTATTACGGCAAAGCGCTATAGCACTTCCCAGCTTGATGGAACATCAAGCGTTTAAGGATAGTGCGACCAAACAAAGACTTAGAGCTTGAATTTTGAATCTGTCAAAATTCGAGCTCTAGCCCTGCCAGGGGCCCGCATACTCGCTCAAAACTTTGGAGACTTCCGGCCGTGGACGATCTGGAACCGGCACGTCACAAGTGCCAATATGTACAAATCCAGTGGCTTTTTCATCCGGCGCCAGCCCCAAAAATGCACGGCTAGGCGCATCATCGGCATACCAGTTCGAAACCCAATTTGCGCTATAACCATAGGCATGTGCCGCCAAAACCAGTGCAAATGCGGCGTTGCTTGCCGACAAAAACTTCTCCCAATCCGGAACGCGGGGATGTTCGCGCGGCACATAAACCACACCAACGACGAGCGGCGCACGGGTAAACCGCGTCCGTTCCTGGGTCACACGTTGCGGCGTGATTGTTCCCTCAATCTCTTCAATACGGCGGGCAAAAAAATCGCCAATATCCACACAAGCCTGCCCGCGATAGGCAATGAACCGCCATGGCTCAAGTAAACCGTGATCCGGCACACGCGTTGCAATTTTTATCATACCCGCCAGCTCGTCCTCGTTTGGACCGGGTGCATGGAGAACTGAAATTGGCGGAGACTTGCGGGTGCGTAAAAATTCCAAAACGGTATCGTTCAAAGTAAAACTCCAGAAAATTATGATTCCAGTTTGCACAGGCCCGCAACATATGGGAAACTAAGGGCAATATGCCAGTCTTTACGCCGCTTGCCACAAAAAAGGCTTTAACCCGGACTTGATAAACGCATGATGTCTGTTCGCCCCTCACATAACTGGCTCACACTTATTTTGGCGATTGCAATGAGCGCTACTGGCATGAATAGCTATGCGGCGGAGTCTTTAAAACTTCCGAAGCTAATTTTGCCAAGTATAAAAAACTACGCTCCCTCGGATAAACTAGCCACCACAGTGCCGGTCAACATGCACGAACTAACTGTGGCAGCTAAACTCTCTGATACCACAGACATTATCGAGCGCGGCATTGTATGGCGCATTTTCAAGCCAGACCCGAACGATGACGGTAAACTGCCCCTTATCGCCACGGCAAACGGTGGCACAACACGCTTTGCTTTGGAACCGGGCAGCTATCTCGTTCACGCTGCTTTCGGTCGCACCGGCATTACGAAGCGAATTACAATCAGCGGCGATAACCGCTCGGAAGTGATGGTGCTGGATGCAGGCGGCATAAAACTAAACGGCGTTCTATCAGGTGGGGTACGCATTCCCAAAGACAAACTGCATTTTGACATTTACTCAAGTGACGAGCAGGCAAACGGTGAGCGCGCACTAATCATTCCCGACGTAAAACCGGAAGACGTGGTTCGGCTCAACGCCGGAACTTATCATATTGTGTCGACCTACGGCACAGTAAACGCCATCATCCGCTCCGATCTAAAGGTCGAAGCCGGCAATTTAACTGAAGCCACAATGGAACATAAGGCCGCCGAACTCACACTAAAACTAGTGCGCGAAACCGGCGGTGAGGCGATGGCGGATACATCTTGGTCGGTGGTCAATCCATCCGGGGAAATTATCAAGGAAAGCGTAGGCGCCTTTGCCTCAATGGTTTTGGCGGAAGGCGACTATACAATTATCGCCAAGAACAAAGACAAAATTTATCAGCGCGATTTCACAGTTGTAGCGGGACGCAATCAGGATGTAGAAGTGCTTGCTGCACAGTAAACTACGCCTTTATTTCAATGCCTTGTCGCTACTTTCAGATTCAAATTGTCAAACGCAATTTGCAGCCTGTTACGCGGTCGCGGTTTGGCCATTTCAAATACGGCATTGTGCAGTTTTTCAAGCAGCAACTTGCGATCCGTGATTTGCGATAATTGTGACCAGGGCAAAATATCACCAATGGTTACACCGATAGACTTGCCCGTCAGCCGTCTAAATTCGCGGACCAGCAGCGAAAGACGGAGCGTTAGTGACAGCTTGCTGGCAAGGTGAAACAACCGTCCGTTCTGCCCGGAAAAATGGATCGGAACCACCGATGCACCAGCCGCTTGGATGAGCTTTGCGGGAAACATTTTCCACGGCAAATCTTCCGCACGACCAAACACTTTGCGCGCTGTCGCCACACCACCGGCAGGAAAAACAACAATAGTAACACCGGCCTTAAGCAGCCGCACCGCTTCGTGTCGCATTTTTAAATTTAACGCCAAAGCTTCCTTCGTTTCATCAAAAGATACCGGCAAAGAGTAAGGTTCCATTTCAGGAATCTTCATCAAATCATTGTTGATGAGCACCTTAAAGGGGCGATTCAAGGTTTCCGCAAGCGCTAAAATTGCCACTCCATCACCGATTCCGAAGGGATGATTGGCCAGTAGCACCAAAGGCCCTTCCGGCAGATTTTGAGGTGGCCACTGTTGGGTCAGCCCAAGCCGCACATTAATAAGCTCCAGCATCCGCCCGAACACACGTTCGCCGGTCGGCACAATGTCATATCGCCATATATTGTAGAGTTCGAAATATTGATTGCGCCCGGACAGCCCTTCAACTGAGCGGATAACCCATCGCTTGAAACGCGGTTGCGTGGCATTGGCATAAGAAAACTCATGAAACTGCATTCGATCCCCCGATGCGTAGTTGTCCCACAAAGGTACTTGCTAGAGATGACAGACATATGAAATATCCCGGGGACTTTCGCACCCGGAATTTTCAAGACACTGCTTTATGTGAGCTTGCGCACCGCATCTGGTGTTCGCGCCTCGGCCGCCAACGCCACCAACGCTTCGTCCAGAGTGAACTCCGTTTGGTCGCGTGAGCCGAAACGGCGAATGTTCACCTTGCGCTCTTCCGCCTCGCGCTTGCCTAAAATCACCATCACAGGAACCTTAGCCAGGGAATGTTCGCGAACCTTATAGTTGATCTTTTCATTGCGGAAATCTGTTTCAACATGCAGCCCTGCCTTCTTCAGCAGCGCCGCCACTTCAATGCCATAAGGATCTGCATCCGACGTAATGGTTGCCACCACAACTTGGATGGGCGCAAACCATAGAGGTAGATTACCGGCAAAGTTTTCGAGCAAAATTCCTAAGAAACGCTCCATCGAGCCGCAGATTGCACGATGCACCATAACGGGTTGCCGCTTGTTGGATTCATTGTCGATATAAAAAGCGCCAAAACGCTCCGGCAGGTTGAAATCCACCTGCGTCGTGCCGCACTGCCAATCACGGCCAATCGCATCACGGAGCACATATTCAAACTTCGGCCCGTAGAACGCACCCTCACCCGGGTTAATCATCGTCTTAATCGTGCCGCCGGATTGCGCCTCAATTTGTTTGAGAACCGATCCCATAATCTCTTCGGCATGATCCCAATTTTCATCAGACCCAACACGCTTTTCAGGGCGCGTCGAGAGCTTCACCGTGATGCCGGAGAAGCCAAAATCAGCGTAAGTGGACAGGATCAAATCATTGATGCGCAGGCATTCGGAAGCCAATTGCTCTTCGGTGCAGAAAATATGCGCGTCGTCTTGCGTAAAGCCGCGCACACGCATTAGCCCGTGCAGTGCGCCGGAAGGCTCGTAGCGATGCACATTGCCGAACTCCGCCATTTTAATCGGAAGGTCGCGATAAGACTTCAAACCGTGTTTGAAAATCTGCACATGACCGGGGCAGTTCATGGGTTTAAGCGCAAAGACACGCTGATCGGCTTCCGCATCATCAGGGTGAGTGAACGCATGTGCGGATTTCACCGCAAACATATTTTCCTGATACCAGCCCCAATGGCCGGATGTTTCCCATAGGGACTTATCCAAAATCTGCGGCGCGTTGACTTCCTGATAGCCCTGCTCGTCCAAGCGGCGGCGCATATAGCTCACCAGATTTTGGAACATGCGCCAGCCTTTGTGATGCCAAAAAACCACACCCGGGCCTTCTTCCTGAAAATGGAACAAGTCCATCTCACGGCCAAGTTTGCGATGGTCGCGCTTTTCGGCTTCTTCCAGCATGTGGAGATAGTCATCGAGCTCTTCTTGGGTATGCCATGCCGTGGCATAAATGCGGCTCAACATTGGCTTGGTACTATCGCCGCGCCAGTAGGCACCGGCAACTTTCATCAGCTTAAAAGCGGTACCAATTTGCCCTGTTGAGGCCATATGCGGCCCGCGACACAGGTCAAACCAGTCGCCCTGCGCGTAGATTTTCAAATCTTCGCCCGACTTAATCATATCGATCAATTCGATCTTATAAGTCTGCCCCTTGGCAGCGAAAATTTCTTTCGCCTGCTCGCGGCTAATCACCTGCTTCGTAAAAGGCTTATTGCGGCCAATAATTTCCCGCATCTTTTTCTCGATTACTGGCAAATCTTCCGGCGTGAACGGGTTATCGGTGCCGTCCGCGTGCGTGCGCTTAAAGTCATAGTAAAAGCCGTTTTCAATCACCGGACCAATGGTCGCCTGCGTACCCGGGAAAAGCTCTTGCACCGCTTCCGCCATAACATGCGCGGCATCATGTCGAATGAGTTCAAGCGCACGCTTGTCATCACGGGTTAAAATTTCCATCGCGCCGGACGCGCCAATCGCATCGCAAAGATCGCGCACTTCGCCGTTCAAAGCATATGCAACAGCTTTTTTGGCCAGCGATTTTGAAATGCCTTCGGCAAGAGCAAGGCCCGACAGTGTGGCATCATATTCGCGCGCGGAACCATCGGGGAATGTAAGGGAAATTTGTGTCATTTAGGTCTCCGTTTTCCAGTCCCGCAAACGAACGCGGGTGGTGGTAGTGATTCACCTCGCGTTGGAGGCGCGAGGGTCATAGCGTGGGCTGCAATCAAGGTAAAGACTGGCTTTTGTATCTTCACAGAACCACCAAAGGAATAGCTCGGTAGCGCTATCCCATCGTTGGCTTTGTCGCCGATCGTCTTGTCCGTCCGCTCAAGAATAAAAAGTATCCGTCAGTAACGCCAAAGCAATACCCATAACTAGAAAACCACCAAAAAGTGAAAGTACGAGCGGCAAACCCATGTACAAACATACCATCGCACCCGCACTCGTACCAACCGCAAAAGCAGTTACAAATTTTATAAATTCTTGAAGAATTAATTTTAATAAACTTATAAAAAAATTGATCATATGTCAGCCTTTATTACTCGATGTGTCAAAAAAAATGTTTCTCAAAAATTACTTATTATATTATGCATCTGAATTGAAATACGATTAATACCTAGAATATCATAAAATACTATAACACTAATATCGAAGGCAAAGCAAACAAGCCATTGCGCGATAACTTGGCTGGAGCGTAAATTCAATCTGAGGTGAGACCCCTCATCATTTGTAGCTGGAGCGATCATTCCAAAACCGCCAAGGCAAATACCACTTCAGCCGCGCATCCAGCACTTCCGGCACATTATCAATGCCGCAAGTCCCGCCCGGCCCACACCGCATCACCCTAAACAACCCCATCCATCCGCCTGACCAAAGCCCGTGCCGCGCAATTGCCTCATACGCATATTCAGAACATGTCGGCAGATGGCGGCAGTTATTGCCGATGAAACCTGAAAGCATGAGCTGATACAGCCGCACAAACCCCATGCCGAATAATCGTCCTGGCGTTTTGCGATAGGGGCCGGCGTAGTTGCGGGAATGATTATTCGTTCTCAAAGCCAACTGTTGGCAGGTCTCACGATGCCAGCTCCATCTGCTTGGCCTCTATCTGATTGAGACAATCCACCACCGCATCAAATGCCAACAGCGTTGATGCATGACGGGCTTTATAGTCGCGCACAGGCTCCAGAAACTTAAGTTCCTCAAACCGTCCCTGCGGCGGCGCGGCGTTTTCCTTCAGCATCGCGCGCATTTCATCGCGCGCTTGGCGTAACTCAATACCACTCGCCCCAATTACATGGCTTGCCAAAATAGACGCACTGGATTGTCCAAGCGCGCACGCCTTCACATCATGGGCGTAGTCACTAACCACACCATTATCCATCACTAAATCCACAATCACCGTAGATCCGCATAGCTTGGAATGCGCCGTTGCAGATGCCTGAGGATGCGCCAAACGCCCAATTCGCGGGATATTTCCGGCAAATTCGAGGATTTTAGCGTTATAAACATCGTCGATCATGACTGCATATCCGTTTGACGCATTGGCAATAAAAACTGGCGTTGCGCACCCTACCAATAATTTGGTACTGTTCCTATATAGGTCAATGAGCGCAAATGTTAAAGGTTACCTTTAGCGTGAAGCTCAGCGGGCAATGCCCGCCCAATCTGCCGGATAATATTGTTCGGTGTGGTCCGTTTAACTCGTTCCTCCGTGTCAGAGGGGAACTACGGGAGATGCACTATGGACGCCTATTTGAATATCGCCACTATGACTAGTGGCTTGGTTGACCCTCACGCCAAAACTAATGAGGTGGTTCGCCCTAGCCGTCAGGAAGCAGAAGCGGCGGTAAAGCTGCTACTACGCTGGGCTGGCGATAATCCTGATCGCGAAGGCTTGCTTGACACCCCCGCCCGTGTCGCAAAAGCCTATGGTGAATTGTTTGCGGGCTATGACCAAGACCCTGCCGCAGAGCTTGGGCGCACATTTGAAGAAGTCGCGGGCTATGATGATATTGTACTTATCAAAGACATTTCGTTCCATTCGCACTGTGAGCATCACATGGTGCCGATAATTGGCAAGGCACATGTCGCTTATCTGCCGGACGGAAAAGTCGTTGGCCTTTCAAAAATCGCACGCGTGGTAGATATTTTCGCCCGCCGTCTGCAGACGCAGGAAACCATGACGGCACAAATTTCGCAGTGCATCACGGAAGTGCTGCGCCCGCGCGGCGTAGCAATATTGATTGAAGCAGAGCATATGTGCATGGCCATGCGCGGGATCAAGCTGCAAGGCTCCAAGACGCTGACCACGAGCTTCACTGGTGAGTTTAAGGACAATCCGCAAGAACAAGTGCGTTTTATGACAATGCTGCGTACTTAATTTAGCTTCGCTTCTTATGAGCAATTGATCTATTGAAGCCGCGTGGTGCAAATCACGCGGTTTTATTTTGAGGCAGCCCATGACGTCATTTCCAAAGCCATCCCCTGATAAACACGAGCTCGAAGCCGGCGCGTCCTTCACGCCAAAGTTTGATGCTCATGGTTTGATAACTGCCGTGGTGACGGATGCACACGATGGGCAATTGCTAATGGTTGCCCACATGAACGAGCAAGCTTTGGCTCTCTCACTCGAAACCGGCATTGCTCATTATTGGTCCCGGTCACGGCAATCACTCTGGAAAAAAGGCGAAACCTCAGGCAACCTGCAAAGCGTCGTCGAGCTGCGCACAGATTGCGACCAAGATGCACTATGGCTGAAGGTGAATGTCGCAGGCGATGGTGTGACGTGCCATACGGGCAAAAAATCCTGCTTTTATCGTGTAGTCGGGAACAAAACTTCCGGTTGGGCGCTAACTCAAGAATAGGGTCCGGACTGATTCAGCATTTACACATAACTCTGCTGTATCATCCCAAATCGGGACAGAGGAGTTGGGCAAATGCTCGAATGGGCAACCCGCAGACACAGCGCGTATGCGGACGCACAGGACCAAAGTGGCGGCGCAGGCGCAGGCTTCGCTGGCAGTGCCACGCCGCCTCCCGTCATGAAATCTGACAAATACGGCATCGCGCTCGCACTCGGCGGGGGCGTGGCTAAGGGATGGGCGCACATCGGCGTTTTGCGTGCGCTGGATGAGCATAAAGTGCCTATCCGCATGATTGCTGGAACCAGCATTGGTGCGTTGGTTGGCGGTTGTTATTTGGCAGGCAAGCTGGACGCGCTGGAAGAATTCGCCCGCAGTCTCACCAAACGGCGATTATTTGGCTTGCTGGATTTTCATCTCGGCGGCAACGGTTTGCTAAGTGGCTTCAAGCTGGACCAGCGCCTGAACTCGCATATGGAAACTATGACATTTGCGGACTTACCAAAGCCATTTGTCTGTGTGGCGGCAGAAATTCGCACCGGTCATGAAATATGGCTGTCCAGCGGCTCGCTTATCAACGCCATGCGCGCGTCATTTGCCCTGCCCGGCGTTTTTGAGCCGATTAATTGCAATAACCGCCTGCTCGTGGATGGCGCACTTGTCAATCCGGTGCCCGTGTCGGTGCTGCGTGCACACGAGCAAATGGCAGTAGTGGCAATTAATTTGCACTACGATCATTTCGGCCGTGCCGCCGTCGTGCGCCATGATGCGGGTGATATCAACCACACCAAGTTAGGCAAAACCGACCAGAAAACCAACATTGCACGCGACAAACGCCTCGGCATTTCCGGCGTCATGGTCGAAGCCTTTAACATCATCCAAGACCGCATAGCGCGGGCAAAACTCGCCGGTGATCCGCCGGACTTAGCGATCCACCCCAAGCTCGGTGATATCGGCCTAACAGAATTCCACCGCGCCGATGAACTGATAAAAATCGGTTATGACGCGACCGTGGCGAAGCTGGAAGATATTGAACGTTTGCAGATGGCGATGGTTGAATAACTAGGCCGTCGCGATATAATGCCGGATCTCGTGCGCCTCGCGCTCGGTCTCCTCAATCTTTCGCTTTACGACATCGCCAATGGAAATCACGCCGATTAGTTTGCCATCGCGCTCAACGGGAAGATGGCGGAAGCGGCCCCTTGTCATCATTTCCATCACCTCGGTGATATGGTGACTTTCATAGCAAACTTTAACGTTGGCGGTCATCACATTTGCCACCTTTTGCTTAAGGACGCTCACGCCATCCTCGGCGATGTGGCGGATGACGTCACGTTCGGAAATAATGCCGCGAATGACACCGGCTCCATTGGTCACAACCAACGCACCGATGCGGTATTTAGCGAGCAGCGCTACGGCTTCCTCGACGCTGGCATCGGGGCCAACCGTGAGGATTTCACCACCTTTTTCTGCAAGAATAGATTTGACTGACATATCGCAACCTCCCGATTAGCATGACAAAGCTGCCGCCGCCGCTTCGCATCCAACCCGTACTAAACGGCTGACGTCCACCATAAGGTGCGCCTTGAATTCATTGAATTCAAGCAAAAAATTACTGTAATTGTGAGTTGCGCGGCAGGAACAATGGTATCAGAAAAAAGCCTGCCACAAGCCCGCCTATGTGGGCTTGCCATGCGATACTTGCTCCATTTCCATCCGGCGTGAAGCCGGAGTAGCCAACCAGAAAGTTGGTCACGAGATAAACGCCAAGAAACATCAAAACGCTCCGGTTGCGCAGAGCGTCGAAAAGCGATGGCACGCGGCGCTCAAAGGCACTACCCCCGGCACTTCTGTTCATACGAAATCCAAAGCGCGCCGCAGCGCCCATCATGCCGGAAACAGCGCCCGATGCACCAATCATAGGAATTTGGCTTGTCATATCCGACGCGTAGTGAAATCCGGCTGCAATTACTGCTGCCAGCGCCCAAAACAGCAGAAACCGCAGACTACCTAGCGTCCGCGCCAATGGGCTGCCGAACACCACGAGCCAAAGCACATTGTTAAACACATGACTAAAACTTCCATGCAGAAAAGAATAGGTCAGTGCGCTGGTTAAGGCCTCGATGGTCCAACGAGTTTCACCAGCGGCGTAACGTAACGGGATAAACGCGCCATAGAACAGAACCTCGTTATCCATCGCCTGCACCAAAAATGACGTCCGGATAACGTGTATAGCCAAGCACAGTGCGATGAGTGCCAGCACGGCGAAAGGAATATTAATCGCCGGTTCCACAGACCGTCTTTCTTGGACAGAAATTAATGTTTCATTATCAGTCATTTGGCGGAAATCCGTAGGTTTGATGCTGCGTTTATAAGCCAAATGGTTATAAAAAATAGGCCGCGCAAGCGTTTGCTTGGTACGGCCTTTGGAGTCCCTGCTCTCCCCGAGAGAAACCCTTAAAGTTTAGATTTTGCTGTAAAGCCAACGGCTTCGTGGTGTGTCACCCTTATGGCAGACCCGATGCCATTGCGCAATCTAAACCAGTTGTTAACCTTAACAGCGCCGCCCCGTGCATAACTGTTTTTCGCTACCATGGGTGGCTGGCATGTCTCCTGCAAAGCCTTCATTGAAGTGCATCAATCGCGCCCGTTGTGTCACATTTTGGCACAGTTTGTCGCGATACAGGTAATGAGGCTATGCGATGAAAAATCCCGGGACATCGGAATTGTTCCTTTATTGGAACCGTTTGAGAGATGGCAAGCCCGCGCCCCATCGTACCCAAATTGAGCCTGTGGATATCAGAAACTTTTTGGCCGATACTTTTATCCTTGAACAGGGAATGAAGGACACCGCCTCGTTTCGTTTGGCCGGTACGCGCGTTTGTTCCATTTATGGCCGGGAGTTGAAGGATTTCTCGTTCTACAGCCTGTTTTCGCTTGGTGATTCTGGTCTTATGCGCCGCATTATCGGCTCATGTTTTCTTGATAAAACGGTTTGCGTCATAAACTATGACGGCATCAGCCAGCAGCGCCGTGTTGCCAAGTTTGAGGCGATATTTATGCCGCTGGAAGGAAAAAACGAAAGCGCGCGGATTTTCGGCGCGATTTTTGCCAATGAAAAGCCATTCTGGCTTGGCGTTGATGCAATCAAGGAAAGCCGCGTTACGGGCATCCGCATGATTGATCCGCAGAAAGAACATGTATTCCTCGACAATCGCCCCAGCATGGTTGTTCCACCTTTGGGACCGAGCTCAGAACACATATCTGGGCCGGATTCGCTATCGCTTTTGGAGCCCAATATGACAAAAAAAATCCGCCACCTTACGGTTATAACGGGCGGCCTGAACGAGAAATAAAAATCCATCCTGCGCTGGCCCGAAAGTTACTAGTTATTAACGTAATATTCGTAAATTCAAATAGTTGAATCGGGCAACCGCTCTTTTCCAGTTTGGCGATCATAAATAATGAGTGCATCAGCGCTAAGCCGTTCCGAGAGACGCGACTTCCAACGCGTTCACGTTAGACTTTATGGCCGCTTCATGCTCGAAGACCGGACAGAACACCTGTGCCAAGTCGCAGATATGTCGCCCGGCAACGTAGCTCTAATATCCGAACAGTGCGGTTCACCCGGCGAAAAGATAATTGCTTACATAGATCATATCGGTCGAATTGAAGGCGTCATGACACGCACGCTCAATGATGGTTTTGCAATGACCATTCTCGGATCCGAGCGCAAGAAAGACAAATTAGCCGCGCAGTTGACGTGGTTGGCAAACCGCCACGAGTTGGACCTGCCGGAAGATCGCCGTCATGACCGCGTTGCACCTCGCAATCCGATTACCATTTTGGCACTTAATGATGGTCGTCAATATGAATGCCGGATCGTTGATTTGTCACTTTCTGGCGCAGCTATTGAAATAGATGTAAAGCCGGCGCTGGGTACACCCATCACACTCGGCACAATGCGCGGCCAAGTTGTTCGTCATTTCGATGATGGTGTGGCACTGGAGTTTGCGGTGTTGCAACGCGAAGAAACGCTGCAAGCAGCTTTCGCTGAATAGAATATTCAATACACTGTTGACCAAGGCGTGAATTCAATCACGCCTTTTTATTTGTTATTTTGTCGCCTCTTGACGCTGAAAAATCCGATATAAATCGATGCAAAGAGAAAAGCTCCAAATAGCAGAGTGAATACTTCTGCCACCCACGTTTAGCATGATGTCCAATTTTTCACATAATCCAGCTAAACATATGATTTTATTGAAATTTATTTTTATCACATTTGTAGAATTAAGACTTCCTTACGAAAATATTGTGCCTTTAATTTAAATATACATCTAATTTGTCTATAATATATCTAAGATTTAGATTGAATATTACAACCGATTTTTTTGTGATGTAAAAATATATGTGAGATCGTCCGCTTAATAGGGAGCGGGCCAATGAATAAAAAGCATAGAGTAATATTTGTAGCGATATTAGCGTTACCACTTCTCAGCGCAAAAGCGTCGGCGGCAGGCTTTATGCCATCAGGCACACGCACCAGCCAGCCGATTGGTCATTATGACTATTGTGTTTCAGACCCTGATGATTGCACAAAGAAAACAGGCAATCCAGCACCCGTCACATTAACACGCAAATTGTGGAGTGACATGCAGGATGTAAACAACGCTGCTAACACAATGATTGAGCCTATCACCGATATGGACCAATGGGGTGTAGAAGAGCGCTGGTCCATTCCCGTTAACAAAGGCGATTGCGAAGATTATGTTCTAATGAAGCGCAAGCAGCTGATCGGTATGGGCGTTCCAATCTCAGATGCGCTTATCACCGTCGTTCGCCAACGCAATGGTGCAGGTCACGCTGTGCTCACTGTGCGCACCGACCGTGGCGACTTTATTCTTGATAATCTGGAGCCCCAAATCTTAGCTTGGAATAAGACCAGCTATCGCTACCTGAAACGTCAATCTGACAAAGACGCCAGCCAGTGGGTTTCCGTGCAGGACAATCGCCAGGTTCTGGTGGGAAGTGTGAACCCTTAACGAATTCCCGGTCGAGTCCCTACTCCCCGTCCCGAACGACCGGGATATAGGAGCCGATGCTTTCCCCGGGCGTCGGCTCCACTTTTTATAAATCCACCGATACTCCAGCCTTAAAGCGCCGTCCGTTCGCCACATAATGAGCCGCCGAAACGGTCAATCTAGCGATCTCAGCCTCACTCAGTGTTCGAACCACTTTGGCCGGTGAGCCGACAATAAGTGAGCCGTCGGGAAATTCTTTGCCTTCGGTAACCAACGCGCCAGCGCCAACCAGACAGTTATTACCGATTTTCGCACCATTCAAAACGATTGCCCCCATCCCGATCAGACTATTATTTCCAATCACACAACCGTGCAAAATAGCACGGTGGCCAACGGTGCAGCCCTCACCAATTATAACAGCAAATCCGGGATCTGCGTGCAGCAGCGAATGTTCTTGAATATTGCTGCCTGCGCCAATTGCAATTGGCTCATTGTCACCACGTACAACCACATATGGCCATAGACTCACGTTTGCGCCAATGTTCACTTTGCCAATTACCATCGCACCTGGCGCAACATAGGTGCTGTCCGCGTCCGCATATACCGGCGCAATGCCATCCAATGTATAATTTGTCATCGCCTCACCTGATTTTTGCAGACACTAATTGTAATAGCTGCCACATGCCCTCGAGGCAAATGATACCGCTGGCTAGGCACCATAGCGCGGCAAATGTGAATGCAGTTACCAGCATGGATAAACCTACCGCCTGCACTCGGTGTGCTGCTATAACCTCCGAAACCAGAAAATAAGGCCCGGCAATGAGCAACCGCAATAGCGACATGACCGGGTAGTCAACATTCAAAAACGGCACACCCATACGCGCAGGCTCGCGGGCACAGCTTTCAACATAATTTCCAGCCAGCGCTGTGAACACAGTACCAGTCACAAATGCTGCGATAAACAGTTCTCCGCTCATAAATTTACCACCTGTTTACCATAAAACGCGACAGTGCGCCAAACAGCTACGAGCAAGTTTTGTTCCGGACAACATGTCCTGAAATAGAACAAGGATAGGCACATGAACGCAATTGCTGAGACAACAATCAATGAAGTGGAATCGAGATTTTTCCACCGCATCTTCATAAGCTTTGCGATACTTGCGATCTTATCTCTGGCGATCAATTTTCTCGGCCGTGAGCTTGGCTCCCGCATAGCACTCGGCGGCCATAGTGCCGATATGACAATTCACGAAGTCATCATCGCCAATGACATGCTGGAAGTTCCTGCAAACATGATCCGCTATTCGGAACAACGGCGGGATGGCGTTGCCAACCGCATGGACCTTTATGTTGAATGGCCGACCATGAAGGGTTTCACAACTGCAGAAAAAGTAGTCTTCAATAATGGAAGTGTAAAAGGCAAAAAACTGCTTTTCATTACCTTTGAACAACGTACCTTAAGCCGCGATATGTCTGGTCGTTTTGAACCAATTTATAAATCAATGATAACAGAGCCGGGGATGAAAATTGCAGGAGGATTGACCCAATACAAGCTACCCGAGAAATCAGGATTTATGAACGAAAATCTTACGGTGGGTCCTATCACTGTTGATCGGCCATTTGTCGCTCGCTGCCTTGATGCTCAAATATCCAAAGATAGCATCACATCTTGCGAGCGAGATATTCACGTCGGCGATGATCTAACGATGATGGTCCGCTTCCCGGCCAGCCTACTTGCCGACTGGGAAACGCTTGATAGCCAATTGGCAACTTTTGCCAGCACAATTGTGCGCGCGATAAAATAAAGCCTATTCCAAATCCATGTCCAAAATGGCCATTGAGAAATTATAAGACAAATCGCCATCTTCGTCATCACGGTAAAGTACGCCTAAAAACTCTTCGCCCAAAAACACCTCGGCAGAATCGTCCTTGCGTGGACGCGCTTTAACCGTGATCGTTGGGTTGCCAAACGTCCGCTTGAAATAGGCATCGAGTTTCTTAAGTTCTTCTGGCTTCACAGGTTATCTCCGGTTTATCTTTTCAAATTCAATCGGCTTTTGCCACGCGAACTTGAGCCCCGCAAGCGTTAGCACGGGGTAAAGTGTATAATTCAGCCGTCAATATCACCCACCAGAGCATCAAAGCTGAGCATCTGGTTCATATTGCGGGATGGTTCCGCGCAGCCTGCCTCTCCGACTATGCGGGCGGGAACGCCAGCAACAGTCACGTTATGCGGAACTTCTTTGAGCACAACGGAGCCAGCCGCTATCTTTGAGCAATGACCAACTTCAATATTGCCAAGAATTTCCGCACCCGCGCCAATCAGCACCCCATGGCGGATTTTTGGATGGCGGTCACCCGTTTCCTTGCCAGTGCCACCGAGCGTGACGCCTTGCAGGATGGAAACATTGTCATCAATCACCGCAGTCATGCCAACAACGATACCGGTAGCATGATCGAAGAAAATGCCCTGCCCCATTTTGACAGCGGGATGAATATCCACTTGGAACACAGATGAAACCCGCGCTTGCAAATAAAGCGCAAAATCCTTGCGTCCCTGCTCCCATAGCCAATGTGCCAAACGGTGAGTCTGGATTGCATGAAAGCCTTTGAAGTAGAGCAACGGATCAATATAGCGCTCGCAGGCGGGGTCGCGGTCAAATACGGCTTGCATATCGACACGTAGCGTCTTCGAAAAATTAGGCACAGCCGCGACCATCGACAAGAATGTCTGGCGAAGCAGTGAGGCCGGGACATCCGGATGATCTAGCCGTTCGGAAACGCGGTGGATCACGGCGGATTCGAGCGTGTTGTGGTTAAGGATTGTGGAGAATAAAAACACCGCTAAAGCAGCATCTCGATCTGCCGCGTCCTGCGCTTCACGCAGGACATTGTCCCATACCGGGTCCAGCGAGGCGCGGCGGGATTCGGCAAGATTGGTGGTGTTGACCATGATCGTCTCCGTCAAATATCACATTAATATAGTGCATGGCGTAACAAACGGAAATAGCAGCGGTCGCAAGTTTTAGTTATCGCCAACAGCGGCTACAGTTGCCTCGATTTCCTTTAAAAATATCGCCCCGAATTCCGTCAGTTTCGCTTCGCCCACACCGTGAACTTCGCTGAAATCTTGGCGTGTCAGCGGCACGCGCTTTGCCATATCAATCAGCGATCTATCAGAGAAAATGACATAAGCGGGCACGCCCCGGTCATTGGCAAGACGGCGGCGCAAGTCTTTGAGACGGATAATCAACGCTTCGCTTAGCGGATCGGCACTCGCATCAGCCATAGCCTCGGCACGCAGCGTGCGTTTGGTGGTCTTGATGCGATCCTTGCGATAACGGAAGACCTCATCTCCCTGAACAAGCGCCCTGCCCTTGTCGGCGATCGAAAGTCCGCCAAAGCCGCCCGCATCCAGCCTTAGAAGTCCGGCAGCACAAATCTGCCGGATAAGCGACTGCCATTCCGAGCGTGCGCGATGCTTGCCGGAACCAAACAGCGGTGAGGAGGTGTGATTGAGTGATGTTGTACGCTCGGTCTCCTTACCCTGCAACACATCAATAATATGCGTCCCGCCAAACCGCTCGCCCGTGAAGCGCACAATTTCGAGCACTTTGGCAGCGTCCGCCGTTCCGTCAAAAGTTTCAACCGGAACCGAACAAATATCACAATTGCCGCACGGCTGCGAAGCCTCTCCAAAATAGGCAAGTAGCGACATGCGCCGGCAACTTGACGCCTCACAATAATTCACCAGCGCATCCAGTCGCCTGTGCTCGCGACGCTTGTTGGCGTCATCCGCATCACTCTGGTCAATGAAGCTGCGCCGCAGACGAATGTCGCCAAGGCCAAACACCATATGCGCCGCCGCTAAACCGCCATCGCGCCCGGCGCGTCCGATTTCCTGATAATAGGCATCAAGCGAAGACGGCAAGTCGGCATGAAAAACAAAGCGCACATCGGGCTTATCAATACCCATACCGAACGCGATTGTGGCGCAAACCACGATGCCCTTTTCAGCCATAAAACGCTCTTGCGCTTGGGCACGAACATGCGGCGCAAGGCCTGCGTGATAGGCAATCGCGGTAAACCCATTGACATTCAAATGGTCCGCCCACTCCTCGCAAGATTTGCGCGACAGCGCATAAACAATGCCGCTTGCACCCTTGTGACCATCTAAAAACGCCAGCATTTGCTTGCCGGTATTGGCCTTCGGTTCCACCGTGAGACTGATGTTGGGTCGATCAAAGCCCGAAACATGCACCTCTGCCTTGCCGCCAAAAAGCCGCTGCACAATATCCTTGCGTGCCACCTCATCGGCTGTCGCCGTAAACGCACCGATGGGAGTGTTTGGAAATGACTGCCGCAAATCATGCAACGCTTCATATTCCGGCCTGAATGACGCGCCCCATTGCGAGATGCAGTGCGCCTCATCCACAGCAATCAAATTTATCTTAAGCCGCTGCAATGCCGCAATCATGCGCTCCGTCATCAGGCGTTCGGGAGCGAGATAGAGAATACGAACGTCGCCAGATGCCACGCGTTGCCAAATACCAACATTCGCCTCACGTGAGGCCGCCGAGTTGATAGTTTCAGCCGCCACGCCAGCAAACTTCAGCGCTGCAACCTGATCCTGCATCAGCGCCACCAAGGGCGAGACGACAATTGTCAGCCCGCCTTTCACCAACGCAGGCACTTGATAACAAAGAGATTTGCCCGACCCCGTAGGCATCACCGCCAGTACATGGCGATTATTCAGAAGATCATCGACGATATCCTCTTGGCCAGATCGAAATTCATCAAAGCCGAAAACATCGCGAAGTACACTGGTTTTGGTTGTCATTGAGGTTAGCGAACCCGCGCCAAAAACGCCAACACCGCCTGCTTGAACGAGCGGTCGCCAACCGCCAGCATATGATCGCGGCCCTCAATCCAGAAGCCACCAGCATCAGGCATTAGCGCAGCCAGCGCAAACGGATCGCCGGAAATATCATCCTTCGTTCCCGCCGCTACCAACACGGGCATCGTGAGTTTGCGTAAATCCGCAGGATTGACCAGGTCGCGCGACGTTTGAATACAAGCTGCCAGCGCCAACCTATCGCTCTTGGTCTGGTCAGCAAATTTACGAAATGCGAGCCCGCGCTCATGGGTAATCGTGGCTGGATCATCTGCCAAAAGCGCATCGGCAATCGGGTCCCAATCGCCAACGCCGTTCACCATCCCATCACCCAAGCCACCGAACACGATAGACTTCACGCGCTCGGGATGAGCCATCGCCAGAAATGCCGAAATGCGCGCGCCCATCGAATAGCCCATCACATGGGCCTTTTCGATTCCCAAATGGTCAAGCAGCGCAACTGCGTCAGACGCCATCGCCGCCGGATGATAATCAGCGCTATTGTGGCTCTTCGTTGATTGCCCGTGCCCGCGATTATCCAGCGCTATGGTTCGATAGCCGACGTCGTTCAGCGCCGCCAGCCACCCCGGCGCATCCCAATTGGTCCGCGCATTAGAGGCAAAACCGTGGATGAGCAACACCGGCTCGCCTGTCCCTCGATCTAGATAAGCAATATCAAAGCCGTCATGGTGGAAATGATTCATCTTCTTCCCACGATTCAAATCAGATTATTGTTTTGCAACTGGCAAGATAGCCGGATGACTCATTGTATCGCCTTTGGCTAAATTCAGCCTCGCCGCCTCTCCGGATGCCACTTCCAGCACATAAAGCACGGGCACTTCGCTGGAGATGATATCATCAGATTGCGCCACACCTGGCTTGATCGTCGCGATGCTGCCATCATCCGCTATAAAAACAATATCCAGAGGCTGTGGCGTGTTGTGCATCCAAAAGTTCATAATGTCTTTGTCATCAAACACGAACAACATGCCGTGATTTTCTGGCAGTTTGTCGCGAAACATTAGACCCATGCCATGCTCGGCGTTGGTCCTGGCAATTTCAATATCTAACTTAACCGTCCCGGCTTTCGTTTCGATGACTAACGGTGTCACGTCGACAGGCAACCTCATTGCCGTTTTAGTATCCACAGTGGCGGAAACACAGGAAACCACCAAAATAAAAATGGCCGCTACAACCGCGACCATCGGGACTAAAAACTTCTTCACAAGCAAAACCATTTAGTTTGAAACCGGGATTGGCGCACCAATATCCGGATGGATTTCAGACGCCATTAGCCCCTTATCGCCGGGCCCGAAGCGAATAAGCACGACTTGTCCGGGCCGCAGTTCAGTCAAGCCGTAGCGCCGCATCGTTTCCATATGCACGAACACATCCTCTGTGCCCTCGCCGCGTGTCACAAAACCAAATCCCTTAGTACGGTTGAACCACTTCACCAATGCCCGCTCCAAGCCACTGGTCGGAGTGACAGAAACATGTGTGCGTTGCGGCGGCAATTCAGATGGATGCACAGCCGTCGAATTATCCATCGACACAACATGAAAAGCCTGCAAGCCGCGCTCACCGGGCTTTGCCAAAACTTCAACACGCGCGCCTTCCAGTGCCACTTGGAAACCATCGCGGCGCAGCACCGTTACATGCAAAAGCACATCAGAATGGCCCGGCGTATCAGATAAAATAAAGCCATAGCCCTTCGACACATCAAACCACTTGATGCTACCGGAAACTTCAATCACACTACCGGTGCCGCGCAGGTCTTCGCCCGCGTTGTACTCATCGGCTATACCGTTTCCGGATGACGTTTTGTCCCCCATCCCACGAAACCTTCCGTTACTAAATACTGATTCTCGCTGTTAAGATAACATTGACAGACCCTCTCTCGGCAAGAGTCAGAAATGACAATACGCAATTCTTTTTACACTTTCTTAACATCTAGTCTTTGCGAGAACATTTGCGCGGCCTAAGCTGTGTCAAAATGAATCAACTCTCGGCGACAAACGCCGATTTAAGGAACGAACATGCGCTTTCTTCACACCATGGTACGCATATCAAATATTGAGGAATCACTGGATTTCTATTGCAACAAGCTCGGCCTCATAGAAATGCGCCGCCATGAAAGCGAAAAAGGCCGCTTCACACTTATATTCTTAGCTGCGCCGAAGAACAAAGCCCAGTCTGAGGCCGAGCGTGCGCCGGAGCTGGAACTCACCTACAATTGGCCGGATGAAAACGGCAAAGGTGAAGTCTATACCGGCGGCCGCAGCTTTGGCCACTTGGCCTATAAGGTCGATAATATCCACGAGTGCTGCCAGCATTTGATGGACAGCGGCGTCACCATTAATCGTCCGCCACGCGATGGACACATGGCATTTGTCAAATCGCCGGATGGCATTTCTATTGAAATTTTGCAGGAAGGCGATGCCCTCACCCCGCAAGAACCATGGATTTCTATGTCCAATACGGGGGCTTGGTAAAAACATGATTCAAGCAATCTGTAATGCTTTTACTGCTACTGAACCAACAAGATTGTGGCAAACAGCAATTGTTTCAATATTCTCCGCTTTTATCGGTGGTTTCTTTGTCCATTTCTTGGCTACTCGCCGAGACAGAGATTCAAAGCGCCGCGAACTCGTGACCAAGCACTTGATCGAACTTTGGCGTAAAATCGATTCTCAAAATACAGTGGCAAATAATGCAGTAGGTGCTCCCGAACATGATCCAAGCGGTTGGGCACAGATCGTTGGCGATATTCAACTTTTCGGTTCGGAAGAACAGGTTGAATTGACACATAAGTTTGCCAATGGGTACGCAAATCAAAATACTTCTGACACGACAGAATTATTAGAAAGTCTTAAACATGGCCTGCGTAATGAATTGGGACTTTCTAAACTTAAGCAGAATTATTTCTGGTTCCGAGTACGTAGAAAGAGTGACAACAATGGAAAGGATAGCGAGGCCAATTAATATCACCCTCTCCTAGTTTTATGATTATTCTATCCATTCTAACGCTGCACCTAGTCGCTTGATAACCTATCTGAACCGAATTGACATGCGACTTGTGGCTGACTAGCGGGTTGTGCATTCGTTGTGTTATCTCAAACAAAATGCAACGAAACACGGCAGGGAAGCACTAATGAACGACGTGTTGATCGAACTGGAACATCGCCGCGCCAACGCAAAGCTAGGCGGCGGGCAAGCCCGCATTGATGCGCAGCACGCCAAGGGAAAGCTCACTGCGCGTGAGCGCCTCGACGTATTTCTTGACGAAGGTTCGTTTGAAGAATTCGATATGTTCGTCACCCACCGGTCCAGCGACTTCGGCATGGAAAACAGTAAAATCCCCGGCGATGGCGTCGTCACCGGCTGGGGTACAGTAAACGGGCGCACGGTCTTTGTCTTCGCCAAAGATTTCACTGTCTTCGGCGGCTCACTGTCCGAAGCCCACGCGCAGAAAATCATCAAAGTGCAAGACATGGCGATGAAGAACCGCGCGCCTATCATCGGCATTTATGATGCCGGCGGCGCGCGCATTCAGGAAGGCGTCGTCGCGCTTGGCGGCTACGCCGAAATTTTCCAGCGCAACGTTTTGGCCTCCGGTGTCATCCCGCAAATCTCCGTTATCATGGGGCCGTGTGCGGGCGGTGATGTCTATTCCCCCGCCATGACAGATTTCATCTTCATGGTGCGCGACACCAGCTACATGTTCGTCACCGGGCCGGACGTCGTTAAAACCGTCACCAACGAAACCGTAACAGCCGAAGAGCTGGGCG
>JAYSWX010000108.1:0-3520 GCA_043717855.1 Phyllobacterium sp. | reverse complement strand
GCGCGCCATTTTGAATAATCGGCCCAATGCAGCGCAAAATGCTCTCATCCGAATGCCCGCCATGCTGCATATCCAGCGTCACCACATCAAACGCGCTGGAGGCAAGCGTGCCCACTGTAATCGGATCAGGAATCAGCGACCAAGCCGTAAACAATGTCTCGCCAGCGCGAATCTTTTGTTTGAGGTTCATGGGTAGGCTCCTGTTTTCACAAGACAATCAGGTTTTAAGCCAATAGCCAATAGCCAATAAAAAACCGCCCAAAGGCGGTTTTTCAATCAGTTAAATCTAACAGGCATCAGCCCTTTTGAATCTGATCAATCGCAACAGCCATCTGTTCAACCATTGCGGAACGAATATCAGTATCAGTCACCGAGCCATCCAAATCACCGCGCAATTTGCGGAACACATCTTCATCACCGGCTTCTTCAAAATCCGCCATCACAACTTCGGTGGCATAGGCAGCAGCTTCATCGCCGGTTTTGCCATTCTTGCCCGCAACCCAGAGACCAAGCAATTTGTTGCGACGCGCAGTCGCCTTGAAGCGTAACTCCTCATCAAGCGCAAACTTGGACTCAAATGCGGTTTCGCGGTCTTTCATGTCGGCCATTATATTCAGCTCCGGTAAGTGATGCGTCTCGATTCCAGAACCATTTAAGCGAGGACGGTGAAAAGCAAAAGGGGCAAAACAATGAAAAATAACGTCATTTAACTTGCAAGCGTCATTGTCCCGTGCAAAAGCCCCGCCAAACCATCAAGGGCAATTGAGGACTCGGTCGCTTTAGTCTAAGGCCGCAGGGTGATCTATTGTTATTGTGAAACAATATTCAGGTAATTAAGTCAGGAACACCATGACCCGTCGCCGCCGCATTTACGAAGGCAAGGCCAAAATTCTTTATGAAGGCCCTGAGCCAGGCACACTTATTCAGTTTTTCAAGGATGACGCAACAGCGTTTAATGCCAAGAAACATGCCGTTATTGATGGCAAGGGCGTGCTTAACAACCGTATTTCCGAGCACATATTCACCCACTTGAATAAAATCGGCATCCCGACGCATTTCATCAAGCGGCTCAACATGCGTGAGCAGCTCATCAAAGAAGTCGAGATCATCCCGCTCGAAATCGTTGTGCGCAACATTGCAGCCGGTTCGATTGCCAAAAAGCTCGGCATCGAAGAAGGCACAGTTCTGCCGCGCTCCATCATTGAGTTTTACTACAAGAACGACGCGCTGGATGATCCGATGGTCTCGGAAGAGCACATCACAGCTTTCGGATGGGCAGCACCTCAGGAAATTGATGACATCATGGCGCTTGCCATTCGCGTCAATGATTTCCTCTGCGGCCTGTTCATCGGCATTGGCATCACGCTGGTCGATTTCAAAATGGAATGCGGCCGCCTATTCGAAGGCGACATGATGCGCATTGTTGTGGCTGATGAAATCTCGCCGGACAGCTGCCGTCTGTGGGATTCGACCACCAACGAAAAGATGGACAAAGACCGCTTCCGCCGCGATATGGGCGGCTTGGTCGAAGCCTATCAAGAAGTTGCCCGTCGCATGGGCATCATGAATGAAAACGAACCAACACGGCCAACCGGCCCTGTGCTTGTGAAATAAATATGAGGGCGCAGCAATGCGCCCTTCCCCTTTGTTAGATACGGAATAAAACCATGATCAAAGCCCGCGTCACTGTCACACTCAAAAAAGGCGTTCTGGACCCGCAGGGCAAAGCCATCGAAGGCGCACTAGGCTCGCTCGGCTTCTCCGGCGTCGATTCAGTGCGTCAAGGCAAATTGTTTGATCTGGTGCTGAACCATGATGACAAGGCCACAGCTGAAGCTGACATCAAGGCGATGTGCGAGAAGCTGTTGGCCAATATGGTGATTGAGGATTTCAGTGTGGAGCTCATGTAGTTGCACTTCAGAATTGGTACTTGTCCCCATTGTAAAACTCAGAAAATGACTTTCGATGCTATAGGCATTGGGAGATTGTATCGTGAGGATGAGCAGAGCTTTCTCAGTGCTGCCTTTCAATGTAGAAATTGTTGGAAACCCCATTCGGCTGGATTGGCTGACAATAGGCGGACGTTAGAGCCACTTAACCCCAACGAAGAACTTTACACTGATAGCGACATTGAGACACTCGGTTGGTACGTGTACGAAACTTGGCCATCTAGTTATAGTTCAAGTCTTTCGTTAGATATTCCTGCGCCCATTCGTAATATTTTTGATCAGGCGGAAACCAATTTCTACATGGATAAACATGAGGAAGCGGCAGCTATCATGTACCGCAAAGCACTTGAGACTGCTCTCCGGCATCTTGGGGCAACTGGATACTCGCTTTACAATAAGATTGAATCATTGATTGCGCTAAAAAATTTAGGGCAAGACATAATTTCATGGGCCCATCAAGTTAGGCTTATAGGCAACGACGCAGCGCATGACTCACAACCGCCAAGTAAGGCAGATTTAACTGATTTGCGAGGGATAACAAAAACCTTGCTCGACCTATTGTTTGTTACACCGGCGTTGATCAAACGTCGTCGTGAAGCTGCTGGAAATATTAGCTAATGTGACGAAGTTCGAAACCAACCGCGCAATCCGCTAGTTTGCTTTACGATCCTTGAAACTTGCCAGCCAACATTGGAGATTTGTTTTGGTATTCGGACACGCAAAGGGGTGCGCGTTTACTTTTTTCCAGTCGGAATCATCTGTATTTATCTTGCATTAAGGGAAATAAGTGGGATGCCAGCCGTCACACCTCGTCCGTCTCCTTCACTCATGCCTAGAAAACTTCTCCACACCCGCAAACACAATCACCACGACAATCAATACCAGCTGCAAGAACCCGAGCATCCATACTTGGTCACTCGTATAGTTCTTTACGTCAAAAATCACCTCCAGCAAATTGATCGCTGAAATCGCCGCGATAGTGGAGGCGAACTTGGTTTTCAGCGCGCAGAAGCTGATGAGGCTGAGCCACTGCCCATCGCCGCTGTTTTCAGGGCGACCAATGAAATTGCCAAATCCCGAAAGCAGCACCATCAAAATAAGACCTGCAACCAGCGTCGCGTCAATCAACCCCAGTACTTTCAGTACGCCGTCAACCTCATCCATTTGATTGACGTTAAAAACGAAGTAGCCCAGCTTCTTGATGAACGCATAAGCATAAGCCACCAGCGCAACTGCAAGGCCAGCGTAAAACACCAGCAGCACCCAGCGCACTGCCATGAGAAACTTGTAAATCGAATTTTTAAGATCGCCCATGGTCTGCCCATGCCCTTGATTGCTGAGCTTTATGACCAGCTTCAAATATATTGTCAAAGCATAGCCAAGTGGCAAAGGCGAACGAGCCACAACGCCAAAAAACTCCCGTCATTTATACACAATCTATCACTTTTCCCGCATTCTTGGTTGACCCCTCGCGTGCTTGTCTTTACGGCACGGGCTTGACGAACTCTTTCAGGAATCTTCTCCATGAAATCAGCCGTAGTCCTGCTTCCGGGCCTTAACCGTGACCGCGA
>JAYSWX010000107.1:0-23143 GCA_043717855.1 Phyllobacterium sp. | reverse complement strand
CGACTTGGGAAAATTGGGTCGGAACCGCAATATTCTCGAGGCGAAATACGATCGAACCGTCAGGGTTCTTAATCTCGCTGGTTACGTTACGAAACTCTAAATTAGCATACGCCGAACTGTTAGTTTTCGTGAACTTCCGCTCGATGTGCATATCCGTATCCCCTTCAAAAGACTACATATTGTGTCATACGTGCCGCGCTACACTAGCGCCAACTTGATGACCCTGCCCTGATTACCAACATTGCCCAATGCAGATGTCAGTCCTCTTTATTCCCGGTAAGACAGCCAAATTCCCATGAGGAGTTGCTGCCTCGCCATACGCTTCACTGCTTTGTGAGTGATTCCGCCCTTAAGGGACACTTCACTCTATCTAGTAGTGAATATAGACGCAAACACTAAATATAGTATTAACAATTCGTTTCACAAGAATATAGCATTGTTACCAACGGGCAAAATCGCAAAAAAAATGCACCCCTGCTATACTGATTTTACAGATAGCTCGGGGCCACGAAGACCACCAACGACTTTGAAAATGTTTCCGAGAAATACACCCCAGCAACGCTACTTAGCAGCAATTAAGGCGACTCGCGTGGCAACGTCAAGCGCCATATTTAGTATTCCGGCAAACAACAATATGTTGTGCCAAAGGATGTGGATAACGGGGAGAACTTTTGTCTGTGTGATGTTGCGCAGGCCGCACGGAGACGATGCGCCGCGCGCACGAAAATGATGTGAAAATAGCACGAACACAATGCGCCGCACCATTTTGCATCAACTAACATTATGTCGCAGATCGCCAGTCTGGATACTGACCGAGGCATTAAGCATCAGCCGCATTGCGCAGCGTGGCTCGACGGGCAGACCAATCAAAGCCTCACGCGCAAATATCGCAAGCAATATGTCATCAAGTTGATCGGGCTCAAGCGTCCGGAAACCGAGATGTTGATAGTAAGGCTCGTTCCAAGACACGTCACGGAAAGTTGTCAGCGTCACGCTGGAAAGCAACGTCTTATGCGCATAATCGACAGCAGCCTCGACCAGCAATTTTCCAATGCCTTGGCGCTGATGGTCCAAGCCCACCGCAAATTCACAAATGTGCAAGACGTCGCCATATGTTTCAGCCAGTAGAAAGCCCATTATTTTTTCGGCCCGATCAACTGCGACCCAAACTGTGCCCGCGTTGATAAGTTCTAAATGATCTTCAAGTGAGGTGGGCTGCGCATCAGCAATCCAAGCAAGGCCGGCAATTTCACGAAACCGCTCGCAAGCTGAACTCTCAACAGCAGCAAATTGAGCAGCATCGGCAAGATTGGCTGGTCTGATTGCGTATGATTTCAAACGTAAGCCCTAGCAGCTAGACCAATCTCACAGGGAACAGACTTTCAATGAGTTACTTTGGCCAGAGCGTGGCCGCAACCTTGGGCGCGGCGGCGGCAACTTTTGCCTTCTTCTTTTTCACCTTTTTGGCCACAGGCTTGGTCGGAACCTTACCAGAGGCAATATCGGCCGCCCGCTGCTCTTCAGCAGCCATCTGATCGGCGCTTTTTGGCGAGGTATCAATGATTGAGATCACTTTATTCTTGCCGTTCAGGGTACACAGGGCATCGCGAGAGTCCACTTTCAGCACGACGACTGTGTTTGACCCGTCTTTTGACGACGAAATTGCTGTCACAAGCCCGGAATCCATGAAATACTTGTCACCAGCCGCTTCCTGGCAGGCCACAGCAACATCATTGTCCACTTGTGAGACAATCGGCGCTGACCCTCCGCTGAAAAGACCGCCTATGGGGCGAGATGTCGCCGCGCCGCCTGCCGGACCGACCAACGTGCCATCGTTGGAGCCGGTAGAAGCACAGCCGGATAGACCAATCGTAACAGCGATAACAAAGGACGAAGCGAATAAGCGCATGAAAACCTCGAAATAATACCTGCGGTTCTCTCTTATCCCCAACGCCGAATTTGTCGAGACGCTTTTAATCTAATTTTAATGATAGGGTTAAAAATGCGCGCTTCGCACAATGATGACACCTCACGCTTTGGCAAACATCCAGTTCAAAACCAGCCGCCAGTCGAACATGCGGATTGGCGTGCCATGTGTACCCGTTTCAAAGCGATGAAACATCACACTGCCCTTGCCGCCCGATATTCGCAAGTTTGCGGCAAAATCCGCCATGCCTTGGATCGGTGATGTTTTATCATTGCTACCATGTCCGATAAACACAGGCAGACCTTTTTTAAACGCAGCAGAGGTAGCAAAGTCTTCATCCGCGAAAGAGCCTAAGAATAGCATACCTGAAAGGCGCGGACCAATATCTGCATCGTCGGCCAAGCGATGGCACAAAAATCCGCCCATGGAGCCGCAAGCGACAATGAGTTTGGCGTTTGGCGATTTGGCGAGGAATGCTGCGATGATAGCTTTCACCTGCCCTGCTCCTTTGTCGCCAAAGTCAGAAAAGTCCGGCGTCAGGTACAGCCCGCCGTTCAAGACAGCCAAGTTGCGGATACGGTTGAAATTGCCGCCAAATGTCAGATCGTTTGAGCCTTGCTTGCGGTTGCCGCCCTGCCCATGCAGGTAAACGACAATAAATGCAGCTTTGTCTTGGTTTCCTGTTGCCATCGTTCGCAGCGTGACAACATCATCATTAACTGCAACGTCCTGCTCGGCTTGGCGCACGGACAGATCCAACCAGGGCGCTTTGACGCGCTTTTCCGGCACTTCGTCGCGCGCATTGATATCGCGCATTTCATTATAGTCGATTGTAAGGTTCAGGCGGTCTTCAGAAGTACCAACGAAACCTGAATAAGCAAATTGCGCCTCTTTATAAGGTGCAAGCTCTAGCGCCATCGAGGGCTTTGCAACAAGGCCAGGCGCCAGGGCGAGAAAAATGAGAAAAAAGTTGCGCAGGTATGACATAACAAATCGCTTGCCAGAAAATGGACAATTATTAAATCGAAAATTAGCGTTTTGTGACTTTTAACACACTACTCGCATCGCACCCAAGTCAGCGCCTGATAACGGCCCGTCGAAAACGTCCCTGTGGTTTTCTGTGCGGCAAAGTTAATCGTCATACGGGTACGAATATTGCCGTTAGCATAGATCGGCGCGCTGCGTTCAGCAAACGAAGCGCCACTATTCAGATCAAAACCTGAAAATAGCACCTGCCGCGTGACATTGGTATCGGCATCTGCCGGACCAACGACGAAGTTTGGCGCATTAGTAACGGAAAGCTGATAAAACCCGTTGGAGTTGACGTCCGCCATGCCGGGCGTGCCGCCTACAAATTTGGACGACATTTGCTTAACATCCGGGCTTACCTTCAAGCCGCCCGTCTGGGTAATCACAATAGTGCAAGCACCTGCAGTCGGAATGGCACCTGAAAAGCGAACGTTGCCATAGGCAGCAAGAGCAGGTGAAGCGAAAAGGGCGAACGCCGCTGCAAAGTACGCCGCAAAGGCAGTGCGTAACGCAAAGCGCTGCGGCGAGGCGCTGATTTGCGCCCGTCCTTTCATTGTTTCGCTCATGCCCTGCGTCATTATCATCTCTTTTTTAGACCGCCTTACTTTTTGGCGGCTCTATTTAGTATTTAGGTCTCACTCACACCTCAGCGTTAGTTCCGCTCTATATCGTCCTGCTGGAAACGGGCCGGATTGTTTGGCCGCCTCCAGATTAATTTCCACTTTGGTAAGTCCATTTTTGAGCTTTATCCGGCTATCACCGGGTGCATCTCCAAAATTTGTCTTACCCCTGCCCGATATTGTCGTTGTAAAAACAACATCGGAATTCCCGCCGTTAGGTGCCAACGAAAACCCGTTAGGCCGATCAACAGATGCGTAAAACGAACCATTATTCGTCGTCACATCCGCCCTTCCCGGTTCGCCGCCATATCCTTGTGAGGATAGTTTGGTAGCGCCCACATTGGCCGCCATCACACCCATTTGCTGAACGATAATTTCACAAAACTGTCGTTCCGGCGCCGCAGCAGCTGCGGCTGCAAAATCTTTGGCAAAGTCATTACTCTCTACCGTTTGAGCCAGCGCTGCACCGCCGTTTCCTAACAAAAGCAATGCTGCAACCAACAACCCTGCGTTTTTGATCCAGCGACACACGTCTCGTTAGCTCCCGTCCGTCATTCCGGCATCTGACCAACCGTCGTCAGCCCAAGCGGCCTTACCTATTTTCTTCTTGCCCTTCCCCGCCTTAGGGGTGCTGTCGGCATAAGCTGCCTTTTTCTTTTTCGCGGCGGCTGGTGCTGTGCCATTTTCAAGCGCTGCCGCCTGTGCATCTAAGGTATTCGCGTCAGCTGCCGCTGCAGCCTTCTTCTTGGACGATTTTTTCTTTAGCGCAGGCGTTGGAACAACGTCCGGCACCATTTCTTGCGCGACCTCTTCGTCTTGGGGCACTGCAAGAACAGCACTATCACCGCCGCCAGTGGATGAAGTCTGCGTATTATCCATTTCCGGATCCTGCACGCGGCCCATACCAGCCTTGGCAAGTTCCAATTCCAACTTCAAGCGCTCAACTTCGAGCTGGTAAAGCTGCGAGCAATCCAAACGCTTGGAGCTTGCGCCCAGGGGGATAAGAACGCGGCCATAGACCGAGCTGGACTTCATGTTATCCGACGGAGTACCGATCGCACCCATGTCCAGATAGGCGCCGTTGCCACCAACGGCGGACCTGCACGATGTACCGTCAGCGGCGCGAACTTCATCCGTACCCTGTGGCAAGCTAACGCCAGGCAGTGAGAAGGCGCTATTAGGCGCTGCAGCAGTCTGGCAATAAGCTGATTGTGAAATCAGACAGCCAAGCGCAACAACAACCCCCGCCGTTATTGAACCCTTTGACCCAAAAATTTCCCGCATATTTGTGCCTTTATGTTGCTCGTTTTCCCCGGAAACGGCACCGACTCCGCACATACGCGGATTTTTCTTTCACTTGATCCATCGAACGGTATCAAAACATTAACCGGACGCGATGTATTTCCACCAAGCGTGAATACTGGAGGCGAAACTCGTGCACTGACGAGATGAAAGTCTTGATCGTAGACTTTAATCTCAATGCGAATTCTGTGACCGTATGGATTTGCAGGAAACACCCGCACCGCAAACGCATCAGTAAAGCTCTTAACCGTGCCACGCATCGGAGAGAGCGCTTGCGCCGTTGCCATTGATGGCAACAACGCAAGACATAGAGCAGCAGCACAAACGCCCAGAACGACTTTTGATGAGGATTTAATAGTCATAATTGTCTCCTGGACGTTAAGCTAAGTCAGATTATTCGCAGCGAAGAACAACAGTCGCTGCGTATGTGCCCGTCGGGTACGAACCGGATGCCTTGGTAGCAGTCATGTTGACAGATACGTTTGTGGTTCCGACAGCCAATGGCTTCAACGTTGTCTGACCTGCGGCCAAAACAGTTGCGCCTGTTGTGCCGTATGAAGCGGCGAACGTTGATGTGCCGGCAGTTGCTGGCTGGGTGTCAAATGCAGTTGGTGCATTTACCGCTACCGAGTAAGCAGCTGAAGTCACTGCAAGTGTTGCAGTACCAGCCTGCCCACCGGCGCTTGTCGACGACAATTGTGTCTGACCAACGTTGGAAGCCAAAATACCGGCATCCACAATGGTGATCGCGCAGGTGTTGTTGACATCGCCGTTGAAGATTACGTTGCCTGTTAAAGCGAATGCTTGAGCCGGGGAGAGCAATGCGCCTGCCACCAATGCTACTTTTACAAAATTTTTCATACCCTGTTAACTCCGTTGTTGCCTGTGGCAATCATTTACTTTTGAGCAAAATCTACCGGGAAATTTAGGCTCCGCTTACGACCTTCTTCAGGTTGAGTAAGAGGAACCCATCTGCCCCCAGATAGCTAATTAGTACGGCGGAGGAGTTGCAGCTGCCTTAATTAGGATAGTTAACAAAGCTTGAAATGGCGCAGTTTGTTACTTAGGTAAATTTCAGGTAAATTTAGATCATATATTTTGCGTCTAATATGTCGCAGGGTAAACTAGGGCTTACGGACCAATGAAATCACCCACCAAGTCCAATCTTCCGCAGAAGCCCTGCCAACAATGCACAAGACCCATGAACTGGCGAAAATCATGGGCAAAGAACTGGAATGAGGTCAAATATTGCTCAGATCGCTGCTCCAGCGACGCAAAAAAGGCGCGATCAGCTAAATAATCGTGCCGCCAGCAGCAATGACCGCTTCAGGCGTATCGACGTCTAAACTGGCTGCAAGGCCGAGTTCAACATCAATTATAGTGCCGCCAAAACCTTCGATAATAGCCCTTGCGCCCATATCACCCGTTAATTTAGTGACCAACGGAAACACTGATCTGGGAAGAATTACCGGGTTGCCACGCTTGCCGCCATGTGTCGCGCGCACAATTGCAGAGCCACCCGCCTTCATAAACGCATCTCTTAACGTGGTAATATCTCCCGGCGTTACAGCTGGCATATCCGCCAAGTGGATAAGCACTCCATCGCATGATGCAGGCACAGCGCCAATGCCCAACCGCAGCGAAGTTGACAGGCCCTCAGCATAATCCGGATTGATAACTGTCTCAGCATCAGTACCAGCGAGTAATGTCTTCATACCATCGGCATCATGGCCCAGCACCACAATTGGCGGCTTTGACAGACCAGACGACAGCACATTGACAGCGCGAACGAGCAATGGAACCCCATCAAACAGCGCCCTCAGCTTATGTGGCCCGCCCATACGACTGGAACTTCCAGCGCCGAGCACAAGCCCGCAAACTTGCAGCGCTTGGCGTGGCACAGAAATGTCGCGAGGCAGTGGCCGCGTTTCAATTTCCATCAAAAGCCCGCCAACACCCATACCCGCGAAATCTTGTGGCTTTACATCAATGCCCGCGATAACGCGCTGTAACACCCAATCGAACCCATTTTCTTTCGGACTGCGCGCACAGCCCGGCGCTCCGATAACCGGAACATTGCCATGCCTGCCCAATACCAATAGATTGCCCGGATCCACCGGCATACCCACTTGGACAACAGTGCCGCCGCTGAGGCGAATTCCCTGCGGTATCACGTCCTGCGCATCCACCACAGCGGATGCACCAAAGACGATGATGAGGTCTAAGTCTTGCCACGCCATCGCCTTGATCGCATCAGCTACCGCCACATCATCATGGGCAACGCGCACTTCACGGACAATCGCAGCGCCCGTCGGCATCAGGCGGCCTGTTAAAACCCTCGTTGTCTTGTCGATGATTTCGGGCTTCAAACTTGGCAGCATTGTCGAAATCAAACCAACGCGCTTGGCCGCCCACGGCGCAACGCGAAGCACAGATTTCGACTCAGTTTCAATGAGTTGCTCGACTTGCTTGATTCTAATTGTTGGCACGGCAAAAGGAATGATCTTCACCGTCGCTACCATCTGCCCGCGCGAAACAGGGGCAAAAGCAGCCAGTGTAGCTATCGTAATTGAAGGATCAATGGCATTTATGGCGTCAATGCTGGCCTTATCGACAACAAACAACCCGTCCACTTCCGCATATATATTGACGCGGCCCGTCGCGGCTATACCAAGCCGGACACTGTCATTGGCAATGAGTGCCGCCAGCCGCGCTGCGGCGTCATCCTCACCAACATCGCCCTCGGCAACCCGCGCCACTATAACTTCGGTGATGCCTGCAGCCTTGATGCGGGCGATTTCATCTGCGCGCAACAGCGTGCCCTTCTTGAACTTCTCGCCGCCCGCAGTGAGCGAGTGAGCGAGGAACGCGCCGTCTGCTTGGGCAAGAGGAACCCGGCCGAATTTCACGATTGGGTTCCGTCCAGCGCACGATTGCGATATGCGTCAATAATCTGCGCCAGCGTTGCGACCGCGATTTCGGCAGGACTTGCCGCGCCAATGTTAAGACCAATTGGCGCTTTGATGCTATCCAGTTTGGCGTCTGAAACACCAAGCGCAGACAGCCGCTCGCGCCGCTTGGCATGGGTTTTTTTACTGCCCAAGGCACCGACATAAAAACAATTGGCAGCCAGCGCCGCCTCAAGCGGGAAATCATCAATCTTCGGATCATGGGTCACCGCTACCAGCGCTGTGTAGGCATCCAGCGGGCGATTTTTCAAAATAATCTCCGGCCATTCCGCATGAAGCGCGACGCCGCCGAAACGCTCGGGCGTCGCAAACGCCGTGCGCGGGTCAATCACTTCCAAATCATAGCCCGCAATCGCCGCCATCGGGGCCAAGGCTTGGCTGATATGAACCGCCCCAATCACCACAATGCGCGGCGGCGGCACATGCACATTGAGGAAAAACTCCACCCCATCTGCTACAACAATACCAGACTTACCGGAGCGGAAGGCCTTGCTAATTGCCTCGCCCAAAGCGCCGCCTACCACATCACTTTCGCGGATAACGCGGTCACGGCCTTCGGCGATTTCCGTCACCAGTACAGCGGCGCGGCGCGCGTTGCGCTCCGCATTCAGCTTTTTGAGATTGAGCGGTTCCATCAGCCCACCCGCTCGACATAGACACGGATTTTACCCCCGCACGAAAGCCCGACCCGCCATGCGGTTTCATCGGCCACGCCAAACTCCAACATGCGCGGGCGACCATCGGCAATCACATCCATCGCTTCGGAAACCACAGCGCCTTCCACGCAGCCGCCGGAAACCGAACCGTGAAAATTGCCATCCTCATCAATAATCAAGTGCGAGCCGACCGGACGCGGCGCGGAGCCCCATGTTTCCATGACCGTGGCAATGGCGACTTCCTTGCCCTGTCCCATCAATTGCTCGGCCATGCCAAGCGGATCAAGCGTGTCGTTTATCTGCATCATGGGCTCCCTCACGCAGCGCGGCGCTTCAATGCTTCAAGAAACCGGCGCGGATCACTGATAGCACTATGTGCCGCGCCCAATGATTTACACAAGTCCGCCAGCGCATTTAAGTTATGAACCGCGCGTAGCTCATCAACGTGCGGCAGCATGGCCTTCACACCCCGCGCCCGTGCCTCAAAACCCTCAAAGCGCAGCAACGGATTGAGCCAGACCAAACGACGACAGGATTTATGGAGGCGCTCGCACGCCTCGCTGAGATCGCCAACATCCTCGCGCTCCAGTCCATCGGTGATGAGAAGCACCACCGCGCCCTGTCCCAACACGCGCCGAGACCATAGACGGTTGAAGGACTGTAACGTCTCGCCAATACGCGTGCCGCCAGACCAATCTTTTACTAGCGAAGAGCAAAGCTCCAGCGCCTCATCCGGATCACGATAGCGCATTTGGCGGGTGATATTGGTAAGCCGCGTGCCAAACACAAATGTATGCACCCGCTGGCGGTTTTCAGTCAGCGCATGGAGGAAGTGCAAAAATATGCGTGTGTATTGGCTCATCGAGCCGGAAATATCCGCCAGCACCACCAGCGGCGGGTGCACCATGCGGCGCTCTTTGAACTTCGGCAGCACCATATCGCCGCCGGTGCGCATCGCAGCGCGCATCATTGCCCGCGGATCAATCCGCCACCCGCGCGGGTCCGCTTTGAAGCGCCGTGTTGCCACTTCGTCAAAGGGCAGTTCCAGCCGCGCGATTTCCCGCTTGGCTTCCATAATTTCCAGCGCCGTCATCTGCGCAAAGTCTTTGGCCCGCAATATCTCCTTGCCCGAAAGCGTGAACCGCGCGTCCACCTCAATCTCCGGCTCTTCCACAGTTGGCTTATTCTTGTGATGACCTTCAAACAGCGCCTGACTAACCCGCGTCTCGCCCGCCTTCGGCTTTTCCTTGGGGCGCTTGTCCATTGCGATCGGCGAGAACATAGAGATCAGCTTTTCCACCAATTCCCGCGAGCGCCAATAAAGCCGAAACACCTCATCAAACACCGGACGATCTTCACGCCTCTTCACGAACACACAGTGCAGTGTCCAGTAAAAATCATCCCGCGAGCCAATGCCCGCGACAAGCACGGCTTCGATGGCATCTTTGATAGAGGCGGGCCCGACGCGCATTCCGGCTTTGCGCAAGGTGCGCCCGAAGTAGGTGATGTTGTCGGCAAGACGGCCTTCTCCTTCCCTTCTCCCCGTTTCTTCAACGGGGAGAAGGTGGTCCGCAGGACCGGATGAGGGGCGGAATTCCAACGAAGCCATAAGATTACGTGCCTAAACTTGCTGGAAAATAGCGCAAGTCTGGCGACACAACCGCACCACTTAAACTGCCTTCAAGCGCAGCAACAATTGTGTCCAGCAATGCTGTTCGTTCTCGAAAAATGTCTGAATTCCAAAATCTCAACACTGACCAGCCCTGCTCATTCATGCGTTGATTTCGCTTTTCATCATAGTGGCTGTCAGCATGTTGAGACCCGTCCAATTCAATCACCAAACTATGTTCGCGGCAGGCAAAGTCCGCAAAATATTTGCCGATGGGAAACTGGCGCACGAATTTATGCACATTCATTCGTCTGCCCCGAAGTTCAGACCAAAGCGCATATTCGGCATCATTATCCACTTGGCGCAGAGAACGTGCGCGGGTGGTAGTTTTGGTTTCTGCTCCTCTCAAAATTTGTTCTCCAAATCTGCGCCTATCCTTCTCCTCGATTCTCTTTCGGGGAGAAGGTGCCCGAAGGGCGGATGAGGGGCGAAAGTTCAGTGCGAGGCCGCCCCTCACCCTACCCTCTCCCCGTTGAAGAAACGGGGAGAGGACGCGCCTCACCATTTCATCCTACTTCGCCGCCATCTGCGCCCGCACATCAGCCAAAATCTTCGCGCCCTCGCCCTGACCAATCCTTGCAATATCGTCCTGATATTTCAGCAGCACACCAATCGTGTCCGATATCGTCTCAGGATCGAGCGCCAGCTTGTCCAGCTCAGTCAATGCACTGGCCCAATCAATGGTCTCAGCGACGCCCGGCACTTTGAATAGCTCAATCTCACGCAGCTTTTGCACATAGGCGACAATCTCGGCGGACAGACGTTCATTGGCACGCGGCACTTTGCGGCGCACGATGTCGAGTTCGCGGGCGGCGCTCGGGTAATCCACCCAATGATAGAGACAGCGACGCTTTAAGGCATCATGGATTTCGCGCGTGCGGTTGGTGGTGATAATCACAATCGGCGGCTCTTCCGCCTTGATGGTGCCAAGCTCTGGAATAGTGACTTGGAAATCCGACAACACTTCAAGCAGAAACGCCTCGAACGCTTCATCAGTGCGGTCCAGCTCATCAATGAGAAATACCGGCGCTTGGCCGGGCTTGCCTGACAGCGCTTCCAGAACAGGGCGGCGGATGAGGTATTTTTCCGAAAAAACATTGCGCTCAATGGCGCTGCGGTCATGGTTGCCGGTCGCCTCGCCCATGCGGATTTCGATCATCTGCGCGGCATAGTTCCACTCATAAACAGCGGATGAAATATCCAAGCCCTCATAGCATTGCAGGCGGATGAGCGGACGGCCAAGCGTGGAAGCCAGCACTTTGGCAATCTCCGTCTTGCCAACGCCCGCCTCGCCTTCAAGAAACAATGGTCGCTTCATCTTGAGAGCCAGAAACAATACCGTCGCCAAGGCGCGGTCGCCAACATAATTGCCATGCTCCAGCAAAGCCAAGGTCTCATCAATCGAACTTGGCATGGGCAGCGTGGCAGTCATGTAATTTCCGTCCCTTAAATCGTGTGGTATCCGCGGTTGAGATAAACCAGTGGCGACAGACTATCCCCGGTCTTAATGGCTGTCACCTCGCCAAATAGTACACGATGGGTGGCAACATCTTTGGCGTCGATCAAGCGGCATTCGAAAGAGGCGATGGCGCCGGTAAGTACCGGTGCGCCCGTGTCGATGGTTTCCCATTGCCCCAACGCGAAGCGTTGGTCTTGGGTGAGATGCTCCTTGCCGGAGAACGCAACGGCGAGCGGCTGTTGCGCGGCGCTCAAAGTATTGAGCGTGAAAACGCCATTCTGTTCAAAAACCGCGTTGAGCGGATTGTTGCGATTGAGGCAAACCAGCAGCGTGGCGGGATTATCTGAAACCGAGCAAGCAGCTGACACAGTAACACCCCGACGGCCATGCGCGCCATCGGTTGTAACGACATGCACCGCGCCGGCAAACCGGCTCATCGCCTCGCGGAACGCTACCGAATCAACATTTTTCAATTTCAACAATTAAGACATCCACATTCATCAAGCACGGCAGCAGCCTAGTTAGTCCCCTATAGTGCCATAGTGGCCCATCTGTATAGGCAGGTTTGACGACGTTGGCCGTTGCCGTTGCGCCAGCCTTTCGGATATGGTGCAGCCATGCGCGGAAAAACAGCCCTCCATTTCAGTCTATTTGCCGGATTACTGTCTCTCTTCATGGGAACAGCCGCCGCCCAAGTGAGCGTTACCCACATAAAAATCGGACTTGCCGTGCCTTTGTCAGGTCCGTTCAGACTTTTGGGTGCACAAATGAAGGCTGGCGCCAAGGCCGCAGCGGGCTCTGTCGCTGCAACGCTAATCATCGCAGACGATGCCTGCACGGACGCCGGAGGCAAAGCAGCGGCAGAACAGTTTGTGGCAGACAAGGTAGATATCGTGATCGGCTTCACCTGCTTTGAAAGCATAACCGCCGCACTACCAGTGCTAAAAGCCGCAAACATTCCTACGATAACCACGGGCGTGCGCGCCGATAGCCTGACGGATAATAAGCCAAAGTCCGGCTTTTTGGTGTACCGCCTCAGCCCGCGCGACAGCATGGAGGCGGATGCGCTGGCGAGCCAGCTTCTCCCGCGCTGGCGCGACAAGCCCTTCGCCATCATCGACGACGGCACGGTCCACCCGCGCGATCTGGCAGAATCGCTACGACAAGCGGCCCTAGATGCAGGCCTAAAACCTGTATTCACAGACACATTCCGCCCCGGCTTAGAAAACCAAGCCGAATTGGCGCGGCGATTGCAAAAATCCGGCGCGACAAGCGTGTTTGTTGGCGGCGATCTGATCGATGCACTGGTACTCTCCAAGAATGCGCAAGATTACGGGGGCTTGGAACTGGCTATCGGCGAAAGCGATGACCCGATTGAAGATAGCGGCGGCCACGGTGAGATTTTAAGCGTGACGCTTCAAGACCTGACCGCCTTGCAATCCTCCATCGAGGCTGCCACACAATTGCGCCAAGCGGGCATTGAGCCGGATGGCAACGCGCTGCGGGCCTATGCAGCGGTGGAAATAGCCAATGCAGCTTTTAGCGCAGACCCCGTAACGCCCCTGGGCGAGCGCATCGCTACTGGCAATTTTAACACAGCGATTGGCACGGTCGGCTTCGATGCCAAAGGCGACTTGGCGCAAAACGACTATGTGCTGACCCGTTTGCAAAACGGCCATTTTGTACCATTGACCGTCGCACCATGAAGCCAACCTTCAAAAGTTTAGCACTTGGTGCATTAATTTGGTCAGCAATTATGACGAGTAGCGCGATTATCAGCCTTGCATATACCGGCCGCGTACCTGCACCGAAATCCAATTTGTTGGTTTCATTTTTTGCTATCGGCGCGTTTTGCGCCTATCCTGTCGCTCGCGCACTGCTGCAATTACTGCCACAAAAATGGCTGACGACACAGCGTTTCTCGTCTGCTTTCATTGTGCTATCGGTGCTGACCGTCGGCGCGACGGCGTTGCTGGTGGCACTGCAACTTTCGATTTATTTTTCACAATGGCATGACGACCATTTGTCCGTTCGGCTATTATTTGAAACCACCTTCACAGTCTTGTCCTCCTGCTACCAATTTTTGGTGCTGGCGCTTCGTAACTATTTTCCTATCGGCGCTATCGGATTACTGGGGGCAAGTTGGCTTTTTGCGGTGAAGCGCATTTGAGATTCCAAATCGCTTCTGTTAGAGCGCCACTTTGACAACACAACAAAACATGGAGACGAGCCAATGATCCCGCGCTACTCACGCAAGGAAATGGTCGCCATCTGGTCTCCCGAGACCCGCTTTCGCATCTGGTTTGAAATCGAGGCGCACGCCTGCGACGCGCTGGCCGAAATTGGTGTGATCCCAAAAGAAGCTGCCAAAACCATCTGGGAAAAAGGCGGCGCGGCAACTTTTGATGTCGCCAAGATTGACGAAATCGAGGCCGTAACCAAGCATGATGTTATCGCGTTCTTGACCCATCTCGGCGAATTCGTGGGTCCAGACAGCCGGTTCATACATCAAGGCATGACATCCTCAGACGTGCTGGACACGTGCTTTGCCGTGCAGCTTTCCCGCGCTTCGGATCTGCTTTTGGCGGATATTGACGGCCTGTTGGCAGCGCTGAAAAAGCGTGCCTATGAGCATAAAGACACCGTCACCATCGGTCGCAGCCACGGCATTCATGCCGAGCCAATAACCTTCGGCATCAAGCTGGCGCTGGCCTACGCCGAGTTTTCGCGCTGCCGCCAGCGACTGGTCAATGCCCGCAAAGAAATTGCCACCTGCGCCATATCCGGCGCTGTCGGCACATTTGCCAATATCGACCCGCGCGTGGAAGCGCATGTCGCCAAGGCGCTGGGTCTGGCCGCCGAGCCGGTCTCCACGCAAGTCATCCCGCGTGACCGCCATGCCATGTATTTCGCAACACTGGGCGTCATCGCATCCTGTGTTGAGCGTCTGGCGACCGAAATCCGCCACTTGCAGCGCACGGAAGTTTTGGAAGCCGAGGAATATTTCTCGCCGGGCCAAAAAGGCTCTAGCGCCATGCCTCATAAGCGCAATCCGGTATTGACTGAAAACCTCACAGGTTTAGCGCGCATGGTACGCTCGTTTGCCATGCCTGCAATGGAAAACGTGGCGCTCTGGCACGAGCGCGATATTTCGCACTCCTCCGTCGAGCGCATGATCGGCCCCGACGCAACGATCACGCTGGATTTCGCGCTGACCCGCCTCACAGGTGTGATTGATAAGCTGCTGGTCTATCCGGAAAACATGCTCAAAAACATGAACAAGTTCAAAGGCCTCGTCCACTCTCAGCGCGTACTGCTGGCACTGACGCAAGCAGGCGTGTCCCGCGAAGACTCATACCGCCTCGTCCAGCGCAACGCCATGCGCGTATGGGAACAAGGCGCAGATTTCCTGACAGAATTGCTAGCCGACAAAGAAGTCCGCGCCGCCCTGTCAGAAGAAGAAATCCATGAAAAGTTCGATTTGGCTTATCATACGAAGCATGTGGATACTATATTTGCTCGGGTTTTTGGCTCCGCGTCATAATTGGGTCAAGCAGCGGCGAGGCCATGCGCTTTAGCAGCCACGCCGCTTGCCGCCGCACAAGATTTGCACCCTCAACTGATTGGCTTGCAATCAGCAACTGCCTAACTAAGGCGAGGTTCATAGCGCGGGCAGCACGTGTGATTTGTGCGTCAAATTGAAACCCCTGCACCAAGCTATGATCTGATGCACTCATTGCCAGCGCTACCCGTTCCCACTGGCGAGGGGCGCGGCCCGATGTTTCAGGCACTCTATTGCTAGCAGCAATGCCATGGCCACCGAACCGTAAAACGGGTAGCATTTTTGCTTGCAGCAGCGAGCACAGCAGCCCCATAACGCAAACAGTATGGTAGCCCGCCGCAGCGCGATAATGTGGCCTTGCCTCTTTAGGTAAATCTGCATGTTCGCGGCCATCAAGCGAAAACGAGGGCAACATGCCGACCTCATCCTCGACCCGGCACAACACCTCAAAACTAAAGGCCGCAGTTTGGCTGAATGGTCTATCTGCAAACGGCCACGTCATGAGTAATTCTGCGGCAAGATCAAAATCATCATCATCCATCGCGGCAACCAGCGCGCCTTCGGCAATCTGGCAAAGATGGTCACGATCAAACTCCGGGCCCAGCGGCGTTCGCCCGAAGTCAGTCACATACATAAGCGCGTGGGTGAAAGCATAGACATCGTCTCTGCTAGCAAACAGCACATCCAATTGTGCGCCAAGAATGGTTTGGTCAGGCGCTATCGGCGCTGCCGGCGCAAACCCCGCAACAGAATGCAGCCACACCTGCTCTAACTGCCGGTGAGGTAAACGCTCACGACACTGGACAAGATCACTCGCGTGGGACTGTGCAAGCAAGCCATCAAAGGCATCATCGGTAAAGCCGCATCGCTTCAATAAAATATGCCCGGCGAGATAGTCAAATGCCAACCCCGGATGCGCCAGACAGGCAATGGCCAGTCGCGGGCTTCTGGCGTGCCTGACCAACGATTGCGCCAGCAAACGCGCTTGCGCTGCCGGTGCAGCGCCAACAAATGTTTCATGGCAAATGATAACATCCGCGAAAATTGCCAGTTCAGCAACAAGCTTATCAGGCGTCGCCTCATAGGTTGCCGGATCAATCGGCAACTCTTCGGCAAGCAAAAGGTCAGCAGCCGATTGTGCAAAGGTTACCGCATTGGCGATGCGCTGGTTGAGAAGAACATCGCCATCTTGAAGGTGTCCCGTTGCACAATCAGCGTACATTATCGTCAGCCCATTTGGCCAGGCCGCGCAATATCTCGCAAAATGTCTATTTCCTCAATTCCAAGACGCGGACGTGGCCAACGGTAAAGGCGCATATCGCTGCCACACCAGCGAATCCAACCGTCATCATCCATCAGCAGTGACTTGGAACCGAATTTGGCAACAACCTGCCCTAAAGCGTCGAAATTAATTGCCTTTGAATCAATAATCGCAGATGCAATCTCGCGATCAAGTTCCGTCAGTTTGGTTCTACCTGGCATTTTGCACTCTCCTGTTTAAAGACAGCGCCCCACTAATTTATTCAACCAGATTTTTGAAAATGCAACTGACAATTTGTTAAAGTCCCGTTAATTGGTAAACAATTTGTAAAAATTGCTAATATTTGCAACCAGATTCATTGAATCTATTGAGAAAATCTCCGCGTCATTCCGGTAAATATTCATTTGGCCGCGCTCGTCAGCGGCGCTAATTCCAGTGCTGACCACTAAGCGAAACTCGTCGCGAAACTGACTTGCACAGCAAAAATCCAGTGATATCGTTTAGGCATTGCTCAAAGGAAAAAGTCATGACCAAACGCCTAGCCAAGAAAATCGCGATCATCTCCGGCGGAGCCACAGGTATGGGCGGGGCGGCGGCGAAACTGTTTGCGGCGGAGGGTGCTAAGGTCGGCATTGTTGACCGAAATGCGGAGGCTGCCGGTGCGACTGTCGCGGAAATTGTTGCTGCGGGCGGCGAGGCGATGTTTGCTGTTGCAGATGTTTCAAAGGCGGACGAGGTGAACGCTGCAGTTACAAAAATCAGCGCGGCTTACGGGCCTGTCACTGTGCTTTTCAACCATGCCGGAACCATTGTCATCAAGCCATTCTTGGAGACCACTGAAGAGGAATGGGACTGGCTTCACGAGGTCAACGTCAAGTCTATGTTCTTGATGACCAAGGCAGTGCTGCCACAAATGATTGCTGCCGGTGGTGGCGCGATTGTTTGCACGTCGTCAATTTCAGCGGTGGCAGGCACGCCTAATGAAGTGCTTTATGACACCACCAAAGGCGCGGTTCACATGTTCGCCCGCGCCATCGCTGTTGAATTCCGCGATAATAACATCCGCTGCAACGCCGTCTGTCCTGGCTTTATCCGCACGCCGCATGGCAACCGCGAGGTGGCGGATTTGGCAAAGCTCGGCGTGGACGTTTCAGACGCCGCCATCATCGCCGCGCAAGGGCGCATGGGCGAGCCCGAAGATGTCGCCCGCGCCGCCCTTTTCCTCGCTTCCGATGACGCCAGCTTCATCAACGGCACGCATTTGTTTGTCGATAACGGGTTTACGGCTGTTTAGCCCGCAAGTTACAACGCGTTCAAACCAGTGCTCGTAAAGCGGAGTGAGTGCAATGAACAGGCGGCAGTTTTTAGCGACAACACTGGCATCATTATCACCCCTGCCCGCAACCGCCAGCGCCAAAGCCTACATCATCTACATCGACGCCGCCAATTGCAGCACGTGCCGAAGTTTCGACCGCAATGGTCTGAGCGCATTTCAAAGCACAGCTGCGCAAAAAGGCTATGGGTTCAAGCGCATCAGCGTTCACTCATTTCAGGATATGCGGGAGAAAGCCGCATGGCCAAAGGACTTGCAATCGATACAAAACCAAATGCGCACCACCTACGGCGCACCGCGTTTTTTGGTGGTTTTCAATGGCAGGCTAAATCAAGATATTTTAGGAAGCGATGCGGCGCGTGAATTTCTGCGTCAGAATTAATTTGCGGCACTAAGCAAAAATCCTTTTACCCGAAATTTACTTAAATCACAAAAAGCACCGTTTCACGCTTTGTTAACCAGATCGCTTAAGCTGCTTACAACCCGTTTTCGGCGACACTTTGAAGCCTGATAATTATCGGATTTTCGCGGCTTGCCCTTCCGGCAAACCAACAAATCCAATAGTTTCGAAACATATGGGTAAAAAAAGTAAATGATTGCCTCAGGCAACAGCGGAGATAACAGGGTATGAAAAATTTTGCAAAAGTAGCGTTGATAACGGGCGCATTGCTCGCGCCAATACAGTCGTTCGCGATAACCAACAACGTAATATTCAACGGAAGCGTCAACAACACTTGCGCAATTACCATTGTTGATGCTGGTATTTTGGCCACCAATGTTGGACAGACACAACTATCTTCATCAAGCGCTGGTGGTCAGGCCGGTACTGCAACACTTGCGACAACTTCAACGGCATACTCAGTAACAGTAAATGCACCAACTGCATTTGACGTATCGCCAGCAACTGCCGGCACATCAACATTTGCAGCTTCATATGGCACAACTGGCGCGACTGTTTTGGCAGCAGGCCAGACCACTTTGAAGCCACTGGGAGTTGGCACGACTACTGTAGCTGTGAACATGACGGCCACAAAGGTAACTGGTGCATACCCAACGGGTACATATGCAGCCACTGTTGTTCTTCGCTGCGAATAATTTATTAGCCAAAACTCTGTTCAAAACCAAAAAGCGTGGCTCACCATATTGGTCGCCACGCTTTTTGACTAAAATAGCTGGGTCTATCGCAAATTTCTAGCCGGCGAAGGCACATTCAAATATTTCGCTCGCCCATAATCAACCAGCCACAACTCGAATTTCAGTCCCCCACGGGTCTTCCACAGTCTTGGAAACTCCGGCTTTAGATTTCATCTCCACCCAGCCCAAGCCTGTGCGATCCACATCGCGCTTGCCTGCGCCTTTGGATTGCCAGACGTTGGCACCGATATGGTGGTGGTAGCCACCGGTGGAGAGAAACACAGCTTGGCCGCCATAACGGGCAACAGTATCAAAGCCCATCGCCTCGTTCCACCAGTGCTCCGCATCTTCCGCATTGCCCACTCGCAAATGCACATGGCCGATCATGCTGCCATCAGGTGCGCCTTGCCATCCAGATTTGCCATTGGCAATTTCGGTCAGCAAATTTTGAAAATCGAGCCGCTCAGTTGCCATTTTGACGTTCTTGCCCTCCCACTTCCAACCCTCAGGCTTGCGGTCGGCATAGATTTCAATGCCGTTACCTTCAGGATCAGTCAGGTAAATCGCCTCCGAAACAAGATGATCTGATGCGCCGTCAATCTGGATTTTCGCGTCAATAGCGTGGTGCGTCCAGCGGGCAAGATCGGCACGCGTGGGCAGCAAAAAGGCGGTGTGAAACAAGCCCGCAGAGCGCGGATCGTCCTGACGCAGCGACTTCACTTCTTCGATTTCAAGAAAGCCTTCCTCTGCCGAACCGAGCACAATAACACCCGGGCGGCGCGACACTTCTTTGAGACCCACAACGGTTTTGTAGTAATCAGCCAGCACCTGCCCGTCGCGGGCCTTGATGCCCACTTTGCGAACGGAAACCGGCGTGGTTGCGGCAAATTGTAATTCAGCCATGATAAATCTCCTGTAACTCGTTACAGCTAATATCAGGCAATTCATTGTTCACTACAAGTTAAGTAAACCGCGACATGTCGTTCTAAAATAGTGAACAATAAAACCGTCTTGCGAAGCGGCGCACCAATCGCTATTTCAGCGCAATGAAAGTTGCAGACACGGATATTCTTATTGTCCCCGGTTACATGAATTCCGGCGATGACCATTGGCAAACGCGCTGGGAGAACAAACTCTCCACTGCGCGGCGCGTGCAGCAGAAGGAATGGTCAAAGCCAAACCTTGAGGACTGGACGCGCGAGATCGCAGACGCTGTGAACATCGCCACCAAACCGGTGCTGATCGTGGCGCATTCCCTTGGCGTGCCGACATTCATCCACGCTCTGCCTCTCATCAACAAGCGCATCGCCGGTGCGTTTCTGGTCACGCCACCGGATGTGTCTGACCCCACCATTCGCCCGAAACATCTGATGACATTTGGACCATACCCGCGCGAAACGCTGCCGTTCCCAAGCATATTATTTGCCAGCCGCAATGATCATTATTGCAAATATGAAGTGGCGCAAGAGTTGGCGAAAGACTGGGGTTCGCAATTTGTCGATGCCGGCGAGGCAGGACATATCAATGCTGGTTCTGGCCATGGTCCTTGGCCTGAAGGCTCTATGATGTTCGCGCAGTTTATACGGCGGTTGGAATAATTACTGCTTGTTGGCTTTCAGGCATTTACCCTTTATTGATACCTCATAAGGCATTATTCACTATGTTTATTAAGAGGTGGATCGATGAAGACGCATATTGGAATATTTTTGGCGAGTATGGTAGGCCTGCTCAGCACTGCCGCAGCGCAAGATATAATTGAAGCTACCCCCGAAACTGACGTGATAGAGTCAGCGACTCCGGAAGATATACAAAATGCCATCGATGTAGCATTTGGAATCGCACAAACATCAAACTACGTATCTCGTGGATTGACCCAGTCAGACGATACACCGGCGTTTCAAGGCTACATGGAGGCCTCATACGGCATTGCTTACGCTGGCCTATGGGGCTCATCGGTGGATTTTGGCGATGATGACAATATCGAAGTGGATGCTTATGCCGGCATAAGGCCGGAATTCGGCAAGTTATCGTTCGACCTTGGTTACTCGCGCTACTTCTACAATTCGAGTCATGATGCTGGCGGCGAGGCATATGTTAAAGCTGTCTATGCGGCAACGGATGCATTTAGTTTCGGCGGTGAGGTATTCCAAAATATTGACACCAAGGAAACCTACTTGCGCGCCAAAGCAGCCTACGCTTTGCCATATGACTTTAATGTTTCCGGCGGCTTTGGCACCTATGCCCGGGTCAATCAGCGAGATTGGGATATCGGTATTTCGCGCTCATTCGCTGACGAGAAAGTCAAAATGGATTTGCGCTATTACGGATACAAAGACGCGACTGATGCGACCCACAAAATTGTTGCAACGATTTCGTTGGATAGCAGCCTGTCGGCACTCAGTGGAAATTGATGACGAATCAAGATTGACCATCGCTTGAGATAAGCGGCAAATACGGCAGATATTCTAATTGGAATCTATGATGCCTATTGCCGCTCATCCCCCGCTCAATCAATTTGTCACCGCGCGCTCTGCGCCGCCTATCTCAACTGTGCAAGGTTGGGTCAAGGCCTATGCGGGCGGGCGCGGGCCGCTGATTGATATGAGCCAAGCCGTGCCCGGCTATCCACCACATGATGATTTATTGGCGTTGCTTGGCAAGACAGCCTCATCGAAGGCTTATGCAAGCTATGGTGCCAACGAAGGCGAAATGGCGCTGCGCAAGGCCTACGCTGCTGAATGCTCGGCGACCTATGGTGCGGTTATTGCGGCTGTAAACATAAATATTACAGCCGGTTGCAATCAAGCCTTCGTATGCGCAGCTATGCTGGTGGCGGGCGCAGGCAACGCAATTTTGATGACCAACCCCGGCTACTTCAACCATGAAACCACGCTTGCCATGATGGGCATTCGCGTTGACCGCGTGACTTGCGCGGCAAAAAATGGATTTCTGCCGACACTGGAAGCGATTGCCGCCGCCATCACGCCGACCACCAAAGCCTTGGCACTGGTATCGCCAAACAATCCGACGGGTGCGGTCTATCCGGCCAAGCTACTGAGCCAAGTGCTGGACCTTTGCCGTGCAAAGAATATCTGGCTGATATTGGACGAAACCTATCGCGATTTTCTGGACAAGCCCGAACTCCACAAGCTCTTTTCGCAACCCGGCTGGCAGAATAATCTCATTGGGCTCTATTCATTTTCCAAGAGTTTCTGCATTCCCGGCCACCGCCTAGGTGCGATTACCGCCGCGCCGGAACTGATTATCGAAATTGCCAAGATCATGGACAATTTGCAGATTTGCCCGCCGCGCTCGGCGCAAGCGGCAATCGCTGAGGCCATTCCACTGCTCACGGACTGGCGCGAAGCTAACCGCGCGGAAATCATGAACCGCCAGCATGTGTTGCGGCAAACAATGGCCGCGCTGCCGCAGCTTCACCTGGCCAGCTGCGGTGCTTACTTTGCTTTCATCGGGCACGGATGCAAAAACGAGAGTTCTGAAAGTGTGGCAAAGCGGCTAGCTGTGGATTACGGCGTCTTAGCGCTACCGGGCAGCTATTTTGGCGAGGGCCAAGACGGCTATCTCCGCTTCGCCTTTGCCAACGCGGATGTTGCAACAATCAATAGCCTTGGCCCACGGCTGGCGAACTTTCATTAGATTTTGCCGCCACCACCATCGCATTCGCTCCGGCGGTTATATAGCCGCCGTCAGTGCTGATCGCGATGAACTGATAACCGAGACTTGCTAAAAACTTGGCGTGATTTGAATCCATGCCAAAGCTGGCCGCGAATTTGCGCGCCTTCTTGGCCCGCGTCGCAAAGTCACGCAGCGTGTCTGTCATATCTGGATTTTTCGGGTTCACTTCGCGCCCACCACTGAACGCAATCGAATAATCCGCTGGGCCAACAAATATGCCGTCGATACCGGGCAACGCCAAAATCTCATCAACTATTAGCGCCGCTTCCCGAGTTTCAATCATTGCAATCGCCAGCGTCTCTCTGTTCGCCGCTTTGAAATAGCCTTGTGCATCACTATGCCCGTGAAACGCCATCGCCCTGCCCGGCCCCCACGAACGCTGGCCGAGCGGTGGGAACTTCATGAAATCCGCAAAAGCTTTGGCATCATCAAGACTGTTTATCATCGGCGCAATCACCGCCTCAGCACCGAAGTCTAGCGCTCGACTGGCCATATCAAACCGCCCCACAGGAACCCGCACAACGGC
>JAYSWX010000106.1:0-23345 GCA_043717855.1 Phyllobacterium sp. | reverse complement strand
TATGGACGGCGTGTGTGGCCAGAACTTCCGGCACTGTCAGCCAATGTTCGTAAAGTTGGGAAGGCAATTCCACAAAGTCACGCGATACGGACGTGCCGGAAACGGACGGCCACTTCACGTTGGATAACAAACCATGCAGCCCGTGACCGAACTCATGGAATAAGGTCCGCGCATCATCAAACGACAAGAGCGACGGCTCGCCATCGCTGGCTTTGGCGAAATTCATGACATTATAGATGATCGGCAGCTGCCCGCCATTAAGGTGATATTGATCCTGCAGACTGCTCATCCACGCGCCGGAGCGCTTGGAAGAGCGGGCAAAATAATCACCGAGGAAAAGACCGACGGGCTTGCCGTTTAGATCTGACACCGTGAACGTCCGCACATCCGGGTGCCAAGCAGCAACGCCATGCTGCTCTTCAAACTTCAATCCGAACAGGCGGGTGGCGACGGCAAAACAGGCTTCAATTATGCGCCCAATTTCAAGGTAAGGCTTGGTTTCATCTTCGTTGAACGCATAGCGCTGGGCTTTCATTTTTTCGGCAAAAAAGCGCCAATCCCACGGTAAAATGTCGTGAGTTGAACCTTCGCTGGCGGCAAGTTCGGTGAGTGCCAGTTCTTCTTCACCCGCACGTTTCACTGCGCGTGCCCACACATTGGCAAGCAACTCATTCACATTGGCGGGTGTTTTCGCCATTGTGTCATCGAGCTTGAAGGCGGCAAAATTTCGATAACCCAAAAGCTTTGCTTTTTCGGCGCGCAGGCTAAGTGTCTGCGCGACAAGAGGGCGGTTGTCATTGACGCCATCATTCATCCCGCGCGTTACCCATGCGCCAAACGCCTTCTCGCGCAAATCGCGGCAGCTGGAATAACTAAGAAACGGCTCAATAATGGAGCGTGACAGCGTGACAGCATAATGGCCATCATGGCCGCGCTCGCTTGCCGCGCCTGCCATCGCCGCTTTCAGCCAGTCCGGCAAACCGGCCAAATCCGCTTCGCTACTCAAGAGCAGCGCCAAAACTTTCTCATCCGCCAGAATATTCTGGCCGAATGCAGTTCCCAGTGACGCCAATTCTTCATTGATTGCCGCCAGCCGGGCTTGATCTTCGCCCTTAAGCAGCGCACCGGAGCGCACAAAGCCCTTCCAACTGCGCTCAATCACACGCATCGTTTCTGTGTCCAAGTTAAGCGTGTGGCGCTTCTGGTAAAGCCCGTCGATGCGGGCAAACAGCTTTGCGTTCATCGAAAGCGCGGAGTAATGCCGCGACATCGCAGGCGCGATCTCACGCTCCAACGCTTCAATTTCCGGATTGGAATGAGCACCTGCCTTCAGCCAGAATATGCCAGAAACACGGCCCAGCGCTTCACCGCACAATTCCAGTGGAACAAGCACATTGTCTATCGACGGCTCATCAGTATTTGCCACGATTGCATCTATCTCGGCATTGTGCGCCGCCATTGCTGCATCAAACACGGCTTTGAACTCATCGTCTTTGACATGACTAAAATCCGGCAATCCGTGAAATCCGGTCCAGTTTGTCAGAGGCGAAGACTTCAAATTGGGCATGTGAGACATGGAAGAACTTTCAGTTTAGTGGTATGTTGGCCAAGCAGAACAATGGGAATAGGCGTTTGATAAGGCTAGAGGTAAAACTCTAAACGAGAAAATAAAAACAAAAAAGCCGCCTCGCGGCGGCCTGTTTTGTTGCTGTTCCAATAAAGAAACTGGAGCGGGCGAAGGGATTCGAACCCTCGACCCTAACCTTGGCAAGGTTATGCTCTACCCCTGAGCTACACCCGCTCTAGCAGCCTTTTTCAAGCTGCAGCGAGCGCTATATGGCGGAAGAGCGCCGTGAATGCAACAGCAAAAACGCCCGATTATGCGGATTCTTAAGTGAAGGTTTATCTTGAGTGGAACAGGCCAAGTCGCTAAACGCAATTACGGATAGTACATATTAGTCAGGTTATCATGTCACAACCGCCCAAAACGCCGGAACAACTGTTTCGATTTCTTGATTCTCTTAGGATCGAAGTGGCGACCATTGCCCACCCGCCGCTTTTTACAGTTGCGGATTCGCAAAGCCTGCGCGGAGAGTTACCAGGCGGCCACACCAAAAATCTGTTTCTAAAGGACAAAAAGGGCAATTACTTCCTGCTGACCGTTGATGAAAATGCCGTGGTAGATTTAAAGACCATTCATCATGTGATCGGTGCCGCCAGTAAAGTTTCCTTCGGTAAACCCGAAGCGCTGCTTGAATTACTGGGTGTGACGCCCGGAGCGGTAACAGCGTTCGGGCCGATCAATGATACGGAACTTAAAGTGCAAGTTTTTTTGGATGAAAGCCTGATGCAAAACACGCTTATCAATTGCCATCCGCTTATCAATACGGCGACAACAACAATAGCCAGCGCCGATTTGATAAAATTCCTAAAGGCTACCGACCACGAGCCAAAAGTCTTGAATTTGGCGTTAAGCCTTGAAATTGATTAAATGACAACGACTTGACGGGTAAGATATAAGACGGGCCGCACTTTTGCCCATGGAGTTGAAGAGCATGACCGACAACAATCCCTATGGCGCGAACTATACGCCAGGCAATATAATTATCAACAGCGCCAGCCAAGCGCCAGCGCCCGTCGATAGTGCAACTCCGGGTGAAATCCGTGATGTTACAACACAAAGTTTCCCGCAAGAGGTCATCGCTGACAGCCGCATTCAGCCCGTGTTGGTCGATTTCTGGGCTCCATGGTGCGGCCCCTGCAAGCAACTTGCACCGGTGTTGGAGCGGGTGGTTAGCGAATCTCAAGGCCGCGTTAAGCTTGTGAAGATGAACATTGATGACCATCCCTCCATCGCCGGACAGCTGGGAATACAGTCGATACCCGCTGTCATTGCCTTCAAAAATGGCAAGCCCGTCGATGGCTTTATGGGTGTGCAGCCAGATGGCAAAATCAGAGAGTTTATCGCCCGCGTTGCCGGTCCCGACCAAAGCGAGTTGGAACTGGCAGCGGCGCTGGAAACGGCACTCGAAGCGCTCAATAAAAGCGACTACGAAACCGCGTTCCCGATCTTCGATGCTGTGATCCAAGTGCAGCCCGAGAATGAAAGGGCGCTTGCCGGCCTTGCCGAATGCCTCATTGCCGGCGGCCAATTGGACCAAGCCAAGGAAGTGCTGGCGCAAGTGCCGGAGGCCAAGCAGACTGCGCCGGAAGTCGTTTCCGCTCAGACTAAGATTGCTTTGCATGAACAAGCGGCCACAATGGGCGACCCGAAAGTTCTGAAAGCCCGCATTGACGCCGACCCGAAGGATTATCAAGCCCGTTTTGATCTTTCCGCCATTTTGAATGTTCACGGCGATAAAGACGCTGCTGCCGATTTGCTGCTTTACATCATCAAGGCAGATCGTACGTGGGAGGACGATGGCGCGCGCAAACAGTTGGTTCAGCTTTTTGAAGCATGGGGCCCAATGGATGCAGCGACACTCGGTGCACGCCGGAAACTTTCCGGCCTGTTGTTTCGTTAAATGAAATATATCTTGAGAAATAATCACGGCGCTCCATGTTTCCATAAGAACGCCGATTAGGAGCTGTGCCATGCGCGCCGGTAATATGAGTTACATCAATGCTGCTGATATTCCCGATACGGTTGCTGTGTTTCCGCTTTCTGGCGCGCTTTTATTGCCGGGCGGGCAGATGCCGCTGAATATTTTCGAGCCCCGCTATTTGGAAATGGTGGATCATGCGCTGGCGACAAACCGGCTCATCGGCATGGTGCAGCCTTCCTTGGATGGCAAGGAAAATGGCCTGTGCAATGTCGGGTGTCTCGGTCGTATCGCTGCTTATGGCGAAAGCGGTGATGGTCGTTATCATATCACGCTTGCCGGCGTTTGCCGCTACCGTGTCACGGAAGAGTTATCGGTAAAGACTCCATGGCGGCAAGTCAGTCTCACGCCTTTTCTAACCGATCTTGAAACTCCGGACGGCAAAAACATAGACCGCGACAGTCTCATAACCACGTTCCGTGCTTATCTGCAGTCCAATGAGCTGGAGGCAGATTGGGAAAGCGTAAACCGCGCCGACAATACTATGTTGGTCAACGCCCTATGTATGATGTCGCCTTATGGCCCCGCTGAAAAGCAGGCGCTTCTAGAAGCGGTAGATTTGAAAACCCGCGCCGAAACTCTTGTCGCTATTACGGAAATCATGCTTGCCCGGAACGGCGATATGGGGTCAACTCTACAATAGTGCGTATTTCCATGCTTGATGGAACATCAAGTAGAATATGGAATAATGCGACTTATAAAAGAGATCAAGCACCAGATGATTGACCGTGAGCCTGCAGAAATTGACCCGAAAATGCTCGAACTTCTTGTGTGCCCCCTAACCAAGGGACACCTCACCTATAACCGTGAGCACCACGAATTAATTTCCCGTCTTGCCCGTCTTGCCTATCCGGTACGCGAAGGTATTCCAATCTTGTTGCCCTCAGAAGCGCGGTCGATTGAGATTTAACCTTAAAATCAAAGTTCCGGTTCCCTAGCGATAGGAAAATGAACTATAGGCAAAGTGCATGGGCATGGAGACACTATGGCGCGGGTTGACCAGACTGGGGATTGGGCGGAGCGGCTTTCACCATCACTGACGGAATTTGAGTCCATGGCGCTTGAGGCCTATGCGCATATGCCAGAGCAATTTCGCGATCTGGTCGGCGATATTCTTATCGAGATAGCGGATTTTCCAGAAGACACCATCTTTGATGATTTGGGTTTGGAAACGCCGTTTGATATTCTCGGCCTATTCGAAGGCAAAGGCACTGCCGAATTGTGGACCCCCCAAACGAGTGACGGCCCGAACAAAATCACGCTCTATCGTCGTGCCATTCTGGATTATTGGTGCGAAAATGACGAGGCGCTCGGTACAATCATTGCCCATGTGCTCATACACGAAATCGGACATCACTTTGGACTTGAGGAGGAGAGCATAGAAGCGCTGGAAGCCAGCGCCGAATAAAATGGTGCGAGACTCATTGCTCGCCAAGCATCATTTCCGGAGAATATTCCTTGCCGGGTACGTCCTTATACACCGCCTGCCCGCAAATGGTGCGTCCTTGCACAGGATCAAATGTCAGAGCGGGCGCGCCGTGAAGTGACCATCCCTTATTCAGCGCGGCCGTCACGCGGTGGCAGAACGCGCTGTCATCCGGGCCGGTGATAAAACGATAAACAAACATAGCCACAATCCTTTATTATTGAGTCTGTTGTAACTTCAATAACAGAGTCTGCGCCTGAGCCAAATGAAGCCGTTCAACCATTTTGCCATTAAGACTAATCACACCTTTGTCAGCGTTTTCATGGGATGCAAACGCCGCAACAATCGCCCGCGCGTTTTTCACTTCGCTTTCGTCTGGCCTAAAAATCCGGTTAGCAGACTCAATTTGGCTTGGGTGAATCAACGTCTTGCCATCAAAGCCACGATTACTGGCAAGACGACAGGCGCTTTCAAACGCAGCACTGTCAGCAAATTCGTTATGAACGCCATCAAGAACCAATAGCCCGCCCGCCCGCGCCGCCAGCACAATTTGCATCAGCCACGGCTGCATTTCCGCCATATCCCTGACGCCGGTTTCTTTCATCAAATCATTCGTTCCGGTAACGAAACAATTGAGCCGGTTGGAATGGTGATGGCCGAGCTCGGCAATCGCACCGATGTTAAACAGCGCGCGCGGCGTTTCAATCATTGCCCAGATGGCAACGCGCTCTTCCATTGCCAAATCCCGCATCAAGTCTGCCAAGGCGATAATCTGTTGTGGTGTTTCGCATTTTGGCAGCACGATTGCATCGGGATTGATCTTACAGGTAGCTGCCAAATCATCCGCGCCATGTGGCCCATCTAGAGTATTGATGCGCACGGCAAACAATGGCTTGCGCACTGCCCAGCCTTGCAATCCGGCAATCATCGTGGCCCGCGCATCCTCCTTGCCGTGCAGATGTACAGCATCCTCCAAATCCACAATCACCGCATCCATCAAAAGCGACGGCAGCTTTGCCAGCGCTTTGGCATTTGAGGCGGGAACATACAAGGCTGATCGTAGAGGTCGATTTTGCATCGTTCAGGAATGAAGAACATGATAAAAAATCACAAGTGCAATTTTTAAAATTATGCCAAAACAGCCTAACTTGACGGATTAATTTTATGGCTCCTTTCGACATCATCATCATTGGCGGCGCAATTTCCGGCAGCGCGACGGCCTGGCATTTGAAAGAAATGGGCTACCAAGGCTCCATCGCAATTATTGAACGTGACAAGAATTATACCCGCGCGGCGACATCGCTTTCGGCGGCAGGCATTCGCCAGCAATTCAGCCAAGCAGCCAATATCCGCCTTAGCATGGCAACACTTGCCCTCATCCGCCAACTAAATGCTAACAAACGCGCCGACATCCATTTCAAGGAAAATGGTTATTTGATGCTGGCGTCAGAAACTGGCCTTGCCACTCTCACATCCAACTTCGCTACGCAAACGTCCGAAGGCTCCAGTCTCGTTTTAGAAACGCCCGAACGAATTAAAACCCGCTTCCCATGGATTAATACTGAAGGCGCGGTCGCCGGGGTATTTGGCACTGCTAACGAAGGCTGGTTCGATGCCCAGGGGCTGGCAACATTCATGCGCACTGACGGCCGCGCCCAAGGCGTTACATTCATCAATCAGTGCGTCACGGCAATTGAGCGCCAAGGCGATCATTTGAGCGGCGTGACTCTAAGTGATGGCACAAAATTGAGCGCGGCAAAAATCGTCATTGCCAGCGGCGCGCAGTCTGGCGAAGTTGCCAAGATGGCCGGCGTAGACCTTCCCGTTGAACCGCGCAAACGCACGGTGTTTATATTCAAATGCGAACAGCAGTTCCACGATATGCCGCTGACTGTGGACCCTAATGGCGTCTGGGTACGGCCCGAGGGTGATCGCTATATCACCAGCTTCGACCCGCCGGAACATTATGACCGCCGCGCCGCAGACGATGATTGGGAGCCGGACTGGGGCATGTTTGAAGAGCATGTCTGGCCAACGCTCGCAGCCCGCATCCCCGCATTTGAGGCTATCAAGCAGGATGGTGCGTGGGTGGGCCATTATGATTACAACACATTTGACCAGAACGCTGTGATCGGCGGACATCCAAGTATCGACAATCTGTTTTTCATCACCGGCTTTTCCGGCCACGGCGTGCAGCAAGCCCCGACTGCAGGACGCGCCCTTGCCGAACTGATGATGCACGGCCGCTATTCCAGCATCGACTGCACACCGTTTAGTTTTGATCGTATCGCGGCTGTAAAGCCGTTTGTTGAACTGAACGTGATCTAATCCCCAAACGCCAGCCTCAACGCAAACGCGACAATATCCTGCGGCCAGCCTTGCGTGAGAGTTTCAAATCTCGGCTGGTCATTGGCAAACAGCGCACGCAACGCCTCTTCAAGATTTGGCTGGTTACCGGCCATTGCCATCATAAAGCGGTAGGCGGCTTCTTGGCGTTCCTTCGTGCTGCGCGTATCGCCCTCCGCTTTGCGCGCTTCATCCACCAGCCGCCGCAGCGCCACTGACGCACCGCCGCGCTGCGCGGCAAGCCATTCCCAGTGCCGTGGCAACAAAGTGATTTCACGCGGCACGACGCCCAATTTCGGTCGCCCCCGCCCGCGTGGCTTACTAGCATCTAATTCGCCGTAGCGGGCAGATGTATCGGCATCGTTTCCTTGCAGATTAAGGTCCAAAACGCGCCCCGACACACCATCGAAGGTGAGAACCTCGGCTGTTTCATCCGCGTTCATACTCGCCTTAATAGCCAAGGCGACTTCAGCGATGCTGCCGCTGCGCAAAATGCATCCGTTGCGAAAGGTCATAGAAAGTGCGTTCATGTGAGTATCCAATCAGAATATATTTAACTGATTGAATATTTATATCCGGATAATAATAATGTCAATATTATCCGGATATACATATTTTTGAGATCGCTCCCAGCAATACTACGCTGCCAAAAGCGTTTGATTGCGCCCGCTGTCTTTGGCGCGGTACAGCGCGGCATCAGCTCGGCGCAGGAGCACTTCTATGGTGCTGTTTTCTTGAGCGATGGCAAGACCAAAACTAATCGTAATTGAAATCGAATTGCCCTCAAACAGGCACGGCGCACCCTCGATGGCTTGCCGAAACTCTTCCGCCTTCCTTCGCGCATCAATAAGCGATTCCCATTGGAAGAAAACGGCGAACTCCTCGCCACCCAGTCTTCCTACAAGACAATTATCTGAGGCGATATTCGTCAAAATCTGCGCAATATGAGTTAAGACAGCGTCTCCTGCGGCATGGCCTAAAGTGTCATTAATCCGCTTGAACCAATCAATATCGCCAAGCAATACTGCTGGTTTTGAGGTCGCCATTAGTTGCCGATTTGATTCCCGCAGGAATGCTCTACGATTAAGCAGACCCGTGAGATCATCATAGTTTGCATGACGCTCAACTTCCATATGCAGCCTATAGTTTCGCAGCATTAGCCACTGAAAATAATATGAAGCGATGGGCGCGATGAACAAGGGAATTGCAACAGCGCTCTTCATAGACTCGATGTAATAATATGACGGCCAGTTTCGCGTTTGAAAATAGTTTGCAACAACAGCCACAGTTAGAGAAAAAATGCATATCTGAATGTTGCGTTGCCAGCTACGACGCACAAAGACAATATATTCATGCTGTTTTGACTTCATGACACCCTCTTCTGCCTGTCATATCAGAGTGGTGTTAATGGCCATTCATCATAGCCGCTAAAAATTTAACGGCTGGGGAACAGGCTAGCCTTCAAAAGGCGTTGGTCACTAAAATTGACTCGGCACATCCGCCAAGGCCATTTATAGCCATGCCTACAAGACCTTTGCGTAACGGATGAAACTCTTGTAAAGCCTTGCCCATCCTGCCCAAAACCAGACCAGAGATAGACCCATGCAAAAGTTTACCAAGCTCACCGGCGTTGCCGCTCCCCTGCCAATCGTTAATATCGACACGGATATGATTATCCCGAAGGATTACTTAAAGACGATCAAACGCACGGGTCTGGGTGTCGGTCTGTTTGCGGAAATGCGCTACAATGAAGATGGCACGGAGAACCCGAACTTCGTGCTTAACAAACCAGCCTACCGTAGCGCGGAAATTCTTGTGGCCGGTGACAATTTCGGCTGTGGCTCAAGCCGCGAACATGCGCCATGGGCACTGCTGGATTTTGGTATCCGCTGCGTCATATCCACTTCGTTCGCTGATATTTTTTACAATAACTGCTTCAAGAATGGCATATTGCCGATCACTGTCAGTCAGGAAGACCTCGACAAGCTGATGGACGACGCCGCGCGTGGCTCAAACGCCACATTGTCCGTTGATCTGGAAACCTTGGAAATTCGTGGACCGGACGGCGGCGTTATCAAGTTTGAACTTGATGAATTCAAACGTCATTGCCTGCTCAACGGCCTTGACGATATTGGTCTGACCATGGAGCGTGCGCCTATGATTGATGCCTATGAACAGCGGGCTGCGGTTAACCGCCCTTGGGCGTGATTACATCTAGCCTTACCTTCATTTAGGTGAACTCTTGGCTGACGTCACAGGCGCTTGCCTTCCCGAATAAATCGTTCCTCATTGTTAAGCTGGAATAAAATGTGCTGGCGGTCAGTTTAAAGCACAGATAAGCTCGTTTAAACATTGATACGAGGCCGATATGCTGCGAACATCCGCCGTCCTTTTTGCCCTGCTCTACGCCATAACCTCGTTTGCTCAGGAAGACTTGCCCGCACCTGTGAAATTCCGTGGCGGGGAGTTTAAATTTGCGCGCAACGCGGATGACGAGATTTCCGTCACCTTTGACGGTAAAGAAATCTACCATAATTATTATGTCAGCTTTGATCGTATCGTGAAGATTGACGATACAGACGTTGCGCTTCTGTCCGGCGGCAACGGCGACAATGTCTGTGGATTGGCCACACTTATCGTAACGCGAAGGGATGATAAGGCCCTTCCGAAAATTGACGTTGCCGGTGCGGATTGCGGCGCGCCGGACGCCGCAGTTGCTGCCCATGAAATCCAATTCGTGCCGTATTTGCGCCCCGGCCAAACCGAATTGGTACAAAACTGGACCCCGGAAAAGGGTCTAGGCCAGTCCGGCTCGCTATCATTCGTGCCTGCGCCAGGCACAAGCTGGGCAACATTGGACTTGAAGTCGATTGACCATCCCTTTACGCTGTTTAACAACGCGGATGTTTACAAAGCGGCAAAGGAACTGCTCGGCGATCGGTTTGACGACGTCATAATCGGATTGGATGTCTCGGGCGAGCCTAAAATTGATGACGGCAAATCTATCATTACGCAGGGCTGCCAAGCACATGATTGCGGCGGTGCGGATTCATTGTTTGCCGTCGATGTTGCAAATCATACGCTATATGTCGCCAAGCAGCTTAACGAGACGGAAAACCAGTATTGGCCCGAAGATGTCGACAAATGGCCGGAGCCTTTCCAGAAAGCGGCTAAAGATTGGAAGCCGACGGAAGCGCCCTAAACCTTTGATTTGAGTTGTTGCAAAATGGAGGTTCTCAACATAATGAACCGTTCAATCCATCATTTGCTCAGCAGGACATAATCATGACCGTTCGTAATCTTTTCCTATTGCCAGGTGATGGCATCGGCCCCGAAGCCATGGGTCAAGTCCGCCACATCATCGCTTACATGAATGAAGCGATGGGCTCCGGCTTTGTGCTGGATGAAGGTCTGGTTGGCGGCTCGGCTTTTGACGCGCATGGTGTGGCGATTTCTGAAGGCGACATGGAAAAGGCAATGGCAGCCGATGCTGTGCTGTTTGGCGCGGTGGGCGGACCGAAGTGGGATGCCGTGCCTTATGAGGTGCGCCCGGAAGCCGGTCTCTTGCGCCTTCGCAAAGACATGAAACTGTTTGCAAACCTGCGTCCTGCCATTTGCTATCCAGCGCTCGCTGCCGCGTCCTCGCTCAAGCCTGAGGTAGTCGAAGGTCTGGATATTCTCATTGTTCGCGAGCTTACAGGCGGCGTTTACTTTGGCGAGCCAAAAGAAATTATCGACCTCGGCAATGGCCAGAAGCGTGGCATTGATACGCAAGTTTATGAGACCTACGAAATTGAACGCATTGCCTCTGTTGCCTTTGATTTAGCGCGAACACGCGGCAATAAGGTATGCTCAATGGACAAGCGCAATGTCATGAAGTCCGGCGTGCTGTGGAGTGAGGTGGTAAATGCCACGCACAAGGCGAAATATGCAGATGTGGCGCTCGATCATATGCTGGCAGATTCCGGCGGTATGCAGCTCGTGCGCTGGCCCAAACAGTTTGACGTCATCGTTACGGATAATCTCTTTGGCGATATGCTCTCGGATATCGCTGCCATGCTCACAGGTTCGCTCGGCATGTTGCCATCTGCATCGCTGGGTGCGCCGGATGCCGCCACTGGCAAGCGCAAGGCACTCTACGAGCCCGTGCATGGTTCCGCGCCTGATATCGCTGGCAAGGGAATTGCAAACCCGATTGCGATGATCGCGTCATTTGCCATGTGCCTGCGCTACTCGTTCAATATGGTGGCAGAAAGTGATCGGCTGGAAAAAGCCATCTCGGATGTACTGGCATCGGGCTTGCGTACCGGCGACATCATGTCGGAGGGCATGACGCCAACAGACACGGTCGGCATGGGCGCCTCCATCTTGGCGAAATTCCAAGAGCTAAGTGCTAAAGAGCTGAGTGCTTAAGAAACCTTATCCGATAAATCACAAGTGGGCGGCTTCGTCTCATCCCAACCGACAGAGTTCCATTTGTCAGCTTGGGGGCTGAGTGAGCCGTCTTCCTCTTCTCTCACGAAATATTCAAAGCAATTTTCGCTACTCCTTTTGACGGCATAGCAAGAACCACTAGCAGCAACATAGAAGGTGCAAAACAGGCCGTTGCGCTCAAACCAATGACCGGTGGTGACGCTTTTGTCATCCTGATAGGTGATGGACCCTGAACGGAGATAAGTCTCTGTAAATTTCAAACCATCGGCGTAATTGCCCACCATCGTCATGCCCGGAAACGTGGCAAGTATATCCGCCCCGCTCATTAGCCCGGCAGCAGCTGCCACGCCGGAGCCAGCGTGTATGCAGAACACTAAAGAAATAAACAGTGATTTCATCTAACGTTGATTAACGCATTTTCGAGCCTGATGGAACATCAGCGCTTAAGAATAATGCGGCAAACCAATAGGCTTGTGTATCGTGCAAAAAGTATGTGATGGGTCTTTTTCACAAGAACGGTACGAGAAAACAAGGACTAGAGCGTTTCCAAGCTTGATGGAACATCAAGCGCTTAAGCATAACGCGACAAAACAAAGAGTTAGAGCAAAGGTTTTGATTCTGTCAAAACGCACTTTGCTCTAAAGCCGCAGTTCCGGTTACATTGGAATAACAGGTGTCTGGATTATTTCAAACTCTTCCAGTCACTGGCCGGAAAATTCGCTGTATCTGGCAAATTTTCCGCCCCCCCATTCATCGCATATTGCATCATCACGGTATCGACCCACTGGCCGAACTTGAAGCCGGAGCCCTCAATTGTGCCCGCATGGCGAAATCCTAAACTTGCATGTAGCGCGACCGAACCCTTGTTGCCTTTTCCATCGCCAATCACCGCCACCATTTGGTGAAAGCCCAGCGCGGTACAAAGCTCAATGAGATGTCCAAGCAGCGCCTTGCCAATGCCCTTGCCTTTGGCCTCCGGCGCAACGTAAATCGAATCTTCAATCATCCAGCGATAACCCGGTCGCGTGCGAAAGGGCGATGCATAGGCATACGCCAAAATCACGTCACCCTCTTCTGCCAAAATCCAAGGAAAGCCATTGCCGGTATTGGTGGAGAAGCGACGCGCCAACTCCGCCTCGTCCGGCGGATCAAGCTCATACGAGCCCGTGCCTTGCAGCACCGCGTGTTCATAGATTGAATGCATGTCAGCAATATCGGCAAGCGTCGCGGGGCGTATGTTCATCGCAATGTCTCCATACGCATTGCGTAACGAGACCAGCGAATTTCCGCAAACAAAAAAGGCGACCCGAAGGCCGCCTTTTAATAATTTGGAGTGCTCTATAGTTTAGCGACGATCGCCAATTAAGCGCAACAACATGATGAACAAGTTGATGAAATCAAGGTAAAGGTTCAGCGCGCCGATAATTGCCTTGCGGCCGGCGGTATCGCTGTCATCGGCTTCATAATAGCCTTCCTTGATCTTCTGCGTGTCATAGGCTGTGAGGCCAGTGAACACCAGAACACCAATCACACTAATAGCAAAGCTCATCGCAGACGAGGCCAAAAACATGTTGACAACGGAAGCGATCAAAATACCGATCAGGCCCATGAACAAGAACGAGCCCCAGCTCGTCAGATCCTTCTTCGTGGTGTAGCCATAAAGCGACATCGCGCCGAATGTTGTCGCCGTGATGAAGAATGTCTGTGTGATGCTCTGGCCGGTATAGACCAAGAAAATCGACGACAAAGACACGCCAAGCAGCGCGGCATAGCCCCAGAAAGTGGTCTGAGCGGTGGAAACGCTCATTGAATTAATACGGAAACTCAAGAAAAACACCAAAGCGAGCGGCGCAAGCATGACCACCCAGCGCATCGGCCCGTCATAAATGGCTTGCGCGAACGCGGGATTGCTTAAGGCGTAAGCATAAGTGCCGTAAGCGGTAACGCCCGTGATACCAAGCCCCACAGCCATCAAATTATAAACGCGCAGCATATAGGTGCGCAGGCCCTCATCAATATCGGCGCCCACTTGTGTATTTGACACGGAGCGCAGCGGAGTATTGCGGTAGTCAGACATTTTTGTCCTCATTCATCCCGACTGGTGTCCATTACAGGAGCGCGCTGGCGGGAAAACAGCTTAGCTAAACATCAGTATGGTGATTCTATTGTGTCACGACAAGGGCAAATGCAAAAAACAGCTTCGGAGACGAAAACAACGTTAAAGTGTCCTCAACACGGGAGCCGCTTTCTGGCCCAAAATCCGGTAAGTTCCCGCCAAACCCATTCCAATCGTTAAGATAAGCGCAATGCCGACGGTGGTGAACAGCACAACGGGCTCGAAGCTGAATGTCAGATTCATGATATTAGTTATCACAAACCAAGCTGCTAAAGTTCCCGCCAGCAGCGCAAACAGTGCGGTTGCCAGCCCCACCAACATATATTCCAGCACAAACGCCCGCACCAAGGTGCGCCGCGTTGCGCCCAGCATTTTCAAAATTACAGCGTCGCGCACACGGATACGATTTCCCGCAGCCAGCGCACCGGCCAACACAAGAACAGAGGCAATCAATGCCACGGAGGCCGCAATGCGGATCGCGGTTGAAAACTGCGAGATAAAATTATTGGCCATCGATAGCGCGTCCTTCACCCGCACGGTCGTAATTGCCGGATAGGCTTTCGTCACACTGTTCAAAACCCTCGCCTCGCCAGCGGCATCCGAACTTGGGTCCGTCAGCGTCGATAGCCATGCGTGCGGCGCGCCTTTGAACATGGATGGCGAAAACACCATGACAAAATTAATCGACAATGAGCGCCATTCAACCGCCCGCAAGTTAGCAATTTTTGCCGTCATATCGCGGCCCAATACGTTGACAGTCACCGTATCGCCAACCTTGAGGCCAAGCTCGCCGGCCTCTTCTGCCGCAAATGATACCAGCGGCTCGCCGCTATAATCCGCCGCCCACCAACTGCCCGATGCCAGCGAGCTATTATCCGGCAGGGTAGCTGAATAGGTGATGCCACGGTCCCCGCGCGTCACCCAGCTCGCCTCCGGCGGCACTTTAAAATCAGCAATTTTGATGCCCTTCAAAGCCGTGATCCTGCCGCGCAACATCGGCACATTTTGTATTTTCCCATTCGGTGAAAGCTCCCGCAGCAATGTGGAAAAACCTTCGATTTCCTTGCCCTGAATGTCGGCAAAAAAGAAATCCGGCGCTTTGCCCGCGATGGAGCCTGAAATTTGGCTGCGCAGATTATTATCAATCAGCGAAATGGCGGCAAGCAGCGTGAGGCCCAAACCAAGCGAGATAACGACCGAGCGGGTGATACCGCCGGGGCGATAAATATTGCCGATAGCCAGCCGCCAAATTGTTGATTGCGGACGCGGCAGGCGTTTGGCAATCCAAATCACCAGCGCGGAGACACCGTAAAGAATAATGAAAGCACCGAGCGCAGCGCCCAAAAATATCGTCGCGATACGCCTTTGCTCTGATAGCAAAATCACCAGCCCCGCTGTGAGCGCCATGGTAACAACGGCCGCCAACACCCAGCGCCAGCCGGTTGTTTGCCCGCCTTCCAGCACCGTATCGCGAAACAGCATCGTTGGTCGCACATGGCGCGTGCGGCCAAGCGGAACCAGCGCAAACGCTAGAGTCGTCATAAATCCGAACAGCGCCGCCAAAACGAGTGCGCCAGACTGCACGCTGCGATCAATCGACAGCGGCAGGAAGCGCTCCAATGTCGAGCCAACCAGCGGCGGCACGATGGCCGAAATTACCAAGCCAATGGCAATGCCCGCCAGCGCAATGATCAAAATCTGGATGAGATAAACGGTAGCCACAAATCCGCCGCCAGCGCCCAGACTCTTGAACGTCGCAATCACCGAGCGCTTGCCATCCAGATGCGCCTGCACAGCATTAGCCACACCAACGCCGCCAACCAGCAGCGCACAAAGCGCCACAAGCGACAGAAATTGCGAGAAGCGCTCCACGGTATCTGCCAGCGCCGGTGCGGCATTGGCACTGGTATTAATGCGAAATCCCGCATCGCCAATCTCTTTGCGCTGCGCCTTCTGCAAATCCAGCAGCGCGGATTTGGACAGCGTTTGGCTCATCAAAACCTTATAATTATAGTTCGCCAATGTACCCGGCCGGATAAGGCCGGAGGCTTGAACAGCCTCGCGCGACATCATCAAACGCGGTGCAAAGCCAAAGCCCTCGGACAGCACATCCGGCTCAGCAAGCAGCGTCGCGCGCAGTTCCAAATTCAAATCGCCAACCAGCAAATGATCGCCAACTTTAAGGCCCAGCCGGTCAAACAGGATTTGCGGCGCAATCGCGCCGTATCGGCCATCGTGGTTGCTCAATAGGTTGGCAAGGCTCAGACCACTATCGGTCTTCACCGTGCCATAGAGCGGATAGGCATCGTCCACCGCTTTGATTTCCACCAGACTCTGGTCGTTGCCACTGGGCAGCCGCGCCATCGAGCGCATGGTCATGCCATAGGAAACCGTGCCTAACGCCTTGATCTTTGCCAGCTCCGCCTCAGTGGCCTCGCGCTGCACCAACTCATATTTAATGTCTGCGCCAAGAATGCTCCGGCCCTCGCGCTCGATAGCCGTGGTGATGCCATCGGCCACAGAATTCACCGCCCCGATTGCCGCCACGCCCAGCGCGATACAGGCCAGAAACACACGAAAGCCGGAGAGGCCGCCACGCAATTCACGCAATGCAAAGCGGGCAGCGAGGTTCAGCGAGGAAAAATACGAGCGCTTTTCCATGTCAGATTTCACTGCCCGAGGCTGAGAGCAAATCGCCTTCGACGCGGCCCGAGCGCATATGAATTTGCCGGTCGCATCTGGCAGCCAATTGCGGATCATGGGTTACAAGTAGCAATGTCATGCCCCGTGTGCGGCAGGCGTCAAATAATAACGCAGAGATTTTCTCGCCCGTTGCCACATCCAGATTACCGGTCGGCTCATCGGCAACAAGAATAGCAGGCTGTGGCGCCAGTGCACGGGCAATCGCCACGCGTTGCTGTTCACCGCCGGATAATTGCCCAGGAAAATGCGTCAGCCGCTCGCCAAGACCAACCTTTTCAAGCTCCTCTTTGGCACGCCCAAACGCATCTGGATGCCCCGCCAACTCCAACGGCACCGCAACATTTTCCAGCGCACTCATATTGGGAATGAGATGGAAGGACTGAAACACAATACCAATGTTACGGCCCCGAAACGATGCCATGTTATCTTCTGAAAAGCTGGTAATATCGGTTTTATTGATTTCAACGCGCCCGCTGTCAGCCCGCTCCAAGCCGGAAAGTACCATCAACAACGAAGTTTTGCCCGAGCCGGACGGCCCGACAATGCCCAGCGACGTGCCTTGCGCCACTTCAAATCCAACATTATCTAAAACTTTTACCTGCGATTGCCCATCGCCAAGGGTCAAATTAACGTCATTGAGCCGCAATATTGTTTGGTGCACAGAAAAGCCTTCCTATATGGCGACTGAAGAAGCGCATCTGCGCCTCAAATCAAAAAGTGAAACACCATGCGGCACATAATGAAATCTACCGGACACGCACTGGCATTAATCGCCGCTATATGGTGCGCGACATGCAGTTTTGCCAATGCCCAGACAACAGAAATCGTCGGCTTCGGCGATAGCCTGATGGCGGGTTATGAATTGCCGGAGGGCGACGGCTTTCCTGCTGTGCTGGAAGCGGCGCTGAAAGCACAGGGCTTAGATGTTCATGTCACCAATGCGGGCGTTTCCGGCGATACAACGACCGATGGCTTGGCGCGTCTCGATTGGTCCGTGCCGGATGGCACAAAACTCGTGATCTTAGAGCTCGGTGCTAATGATGCCTTGCGCGGCATTGCCCCTGAAATTACCTACAAAAATCTCGATGCTATGATCGTGAGCTTGAAAGCACGTAATATCAAAATCGTCTTGGCAGGCATGTTGTCCCCGCCCAATATGGGTAAAGAATATGAGGACAAGTTTAACGCGATTTTTCCCGAGTTAGCCAAAAAGTACGCACTTCCCCTCATCCCGTTTTTTACCGACGGCGTCACGGGACATCCGAAGTTGCAGATCGACGACAAGCTGCATCCGAACCGCCACGGTGTAGATATCATGGTCAAAAACGCATTGCCGTTTATTTTAGAAACGCTGAAATAATTTTGTCACTTGCGCCATGTCTCATTCGATGATTCGCTTATGACATAATGGTTGAGGAGGCCGCCATGCCACGATTGTTTATCGCCTTGGAAGTTCCACTTGAAGTCACGCGTTCACTCACATTGCTTAAGGGCGGCATGGCGAACGCCCGTTGGATAGATCCGGAAAATTACCACATCACGCTACGCTTCATCGGCGATGTTGAAAATCACATGGCTGACGAAATTGCAACGGCACTCGACCGCGTTAAGCGCGCACCGTTTGAAATTTCACTGTCTGGCGTCGGCGAGTTCGGTTCAAAAAAACCGCACTCGCTTTATGCAGGCGTTAAGCCCGGCGCTGAGCTTACCCAATTGGCGGGCGATATGGAACGCCTGTGCCAGCGCATCGGGCTTTCCGCCGAACCGCGCAAATTTGTGCCCCATGTCACCATCGCCCGCCTCAAAGCCCCGCTGATTGAGGATGTCGCGCACTATCTTTCCAGCCGTGGCAATTTCTCCGCGCAACCTTTTAAGGTCTCACGCTTTGTGCTGATGAGTTCCAAAGGTTCTGTCGGCGGCGGACCGTATGTTATTGAGGAAGACTATCCGCTGACAGGTCGCGAACCCACGGCGACCTCGCCCCTCGCGGCTGCCCATTTCAAATAAGCAGGAGGCACACTATGCCAGTAACAAAACTATCCCCCGACGAAATTAAAGCCATGCTTGCTGGCCTTTCCGGCTGGGGCACACTTTCCGCGCGCGATGCGATTGGCAAATCATTCAGTTTCAAGAATTTCCGCGAAGCCTTCGCCTTTATGACTGAGGTGGCATTTGAAGCCGAGAAGCTCGATCACCATCCCGAGTGGACCAACGAATATAAGCGCGTGGATATTGTTCTCTCCACTCACTCAGTCGGCGGGTTGAGCGAGCTGGATGAAAAGCTGGCGGTCAAAATCGAGAAAGCCGCCTCTCGATTTATATCGGGCGCTGCTTGAAGTGATGTTTCTCTATACGTACATGCGAAATCTGCATGGAGGGTGATGTGGATAAAATTCTGCATGGCGATATTTTGGGTCCCGACGATGACGACAAACAAAGCCGCGTGAAACGCGATTTTTGGGGCGTACTGAAACGCGCCGCCCGTTCAATTCCGTTTGCCGACGAACTTGTTGCCGCCTATTTCTGCGCCACTGATACTAAAACGCCAACCCGTGTGCGCGCAATTCTTCTTGGCGCATTGACCTATTTCGTCCTGCCGATTGACGCCATTCCGGACTTTTTCATAGCCTTCGGGTTTACTGATGATGTGGCGGTGCTAACTGCCGCCATCGCAGCCGTGCGCGGCTACATCACGCCAGCCCACCGCCAAGCAGCGCAAGAGGCGCTGAAAGACAGAATCGATAGCTAAAGCGCATTTGTGAACCTGATTTAGCATCAATCGGTTAGGAATAATGCTGCAAAACAAAGACTTAGAGTATTTCCAAGCTTGATGGAACATCAAGCGTTTAAGGAAAATGCGACAAAACAAGGACTTAGAGCAATGGTTTTGATTCTATCAAAACGCACTTTGCTCTAGCGCGCAGTTTCGATTTCCCCGGAACGCCCGGTCCGCTAATCGACATCAATGGTGTTGTCGCCCTCGATAGCTTTGCGCAAACGCGCAAATGCCAGCCGGATACGCGATTTCACTGTGCCCAACGGCAGTTGGTTTTTTTCCGCTATTTCACTGTGTGATAGCCCGATAAAGAACGCTTCCGTAATCAGCACCCGCTGCTCCGGCGGCAAGTCTGCCATAACGGCGCGAACCCGCGCCTCACGCTCGCGATTATCCATCGCCGTATCGGCTTGCTCTTCAGGTTCCGGATGAAAGATAGGATCGTGCGGGTCCAGCAGGCCGGAGCGGTCGCGGCGCTTTAGGTCTATGCGCCGGTTGCGCGCGATCCGAAATAGCCATGTTGAAAGCGATGATTTCGCCGGATCATAAAGCGCCGCTTTCTGCCACAGAACGATCATCACTTCTTGGGTCAGTTCCTCTGCCCCGCTGCGCTCCAAACTAAGGCGCATCAAATAGGCATTAAGGCGCGGAGCAAAATGATCGAACAATTCGCCAAAAGCGGCGCGGTCCCGCTGGCCCGCCACGCGCTCCATAAGCACCGCAAACCGTTCCTGTCCTTTAGCAACTATGGGTATGCTTTTAGAGATCTTATCCGTCCTGACATGCGAATCCAAACGCTAGAGTAGCTGCCCGTCCGGTTAATCGTCAATATGGTCGCGGATAATCAAGGCCATATCAATATCGCCCACAATGCCAGCCGCAGCCGCTACTAGACCACTCCCAAGCTTGGTGGATTGCCCTATCCCAATCGGCCATCGTTTGCACATGGCGTCAAATTCCCGCCGCTATTTATCTTCAAAGCTGCCTAAAGGCATGAATTATGAGACCTTGCAGCAGCGAATGTCCCGTATCGGGAGTAAAACATCTCAATGTTCACGGTTCAGTAACCAGAAATGCATCAAAATTGAATCAAATATTGCGATTGGTTTATGGTTGTTTCCAAAGTCAGTCTGAACAAAGGTTTATGATCTCCATGCGTGGAATATCTCGTCTTTTCGCCGTTGCCGCATTTGCCGCTGGTTCCAGCGCCGCTTTTGCGCAGGCACCCACCCAAATCGGCAAATTCACCGATTGGGGCGCTTATGGCTATCAGTCCGGCGGCGGCAAGGTCTGCTATGTTTTGACCACCCCCAAAACCAAAGCACCTGACAAGGTCGACCACGGTGACAATTTTTTCCTTATAAGCCAGAAGCCAGGCCAGAACGTCTCGTTCGAGCCGCAGTTTATGGCCGGTTATGAGTTGCAGGCCTCATCCAAGGTTACTGTGACGGTGGATGCCAAGAGCTTCACCATGTTCACATCAGGCAAAAGTGCTTGGATGGAAAACGCCGCCGAAGAGCCTTTGCTTTTAGCGGCAATGAAAAACGGCAAGGCCATGTCCGTAAAAGCCGTCTCCAAGCGCGGCACACCAACGGGCTATACTTATTCGCTATCAGGCATTTCCAAGGCGCTGGCGGCGATCAAGACGTGTAAGTAAAACCTGCACTCTAACTCCTGACTATTCCCGCGTGATTTATCCAGCATTCAATGCTAGAGGCATTGCAAAATTGCCCACGGAGCTATTCCAAGCTTGATGGAACATCAAGCGACAAGGATATTGCGACAAAGCAAAGACTTAGAGCAAGAGTTTTGATTCTATCAAAACTCACTTTGCTCTTGAAACAAATGGCCTTGGAATTTCATGTCAATCTCTATCGACCTAACCGCCCCTGAAACACGCGACGCGCTGCGCCCCGCGATGAGCGAAAAGCCATCGCTGATCGGCCTCACACGCGCGCAAATGGGCGAGGCGCTCATCAAAGTCGGTATTCCTGAGCGCCAGATTAAGATGCGCGTTCAGCAGCTCTGGCACTGGCTTTATGTCAGGGGTGTTTCTGATTTTGCCAATATGCGCAATATTTCCAAAGATTTGCTGGTAACACTCGCGACACATTTCACCATAGCCCGCCCCGAGCTGGTGGAAGAGCAAATCTCCAATGATGGCACGCGCAAATGGCTGTTCCGCTTTCCCCCGCGCGGCGCCGGGCGTCCGGTCGAGATTGAAACTGTCTATATCCCCGAAGAGGGACGCGGAACCTTGTGTGTTTCGTCCCAAGTCGGCTGTACGCTGACTTGCACATTCTGCCACACGGGTACGCAAAAGCTGGTGCGCAACCTCACCACCGAGGAAATTCTGGCCCAAGTGCTGGTCGCGCGCGACCGCCTCGGCGATTTCCCGCACACCGACACGCCGCAAGGCGCGATTGTGCCGAACGAAGGCCGCCTCGTTACCAATATCGTGATGATGGGCATGGGCGAACCGCTCTATAACTTCGACAATGTGCGCGATGCGCTGCTGATTTTCTCCGATGGTGATGGCCTTGCGCTTTCCAAGCGCCGTATCACGCTGTCCACCTCCGGCGTCGTGCCGATGATCGAGAAAATGGGTGAAGACACCGGCGTCATGCTCGCCGTCTCGCTCCACGCCACCCGCGATGAGCTGCGCGATGTGCTGGTGCCGATCAACAAGAAATATCCGCTCGCCGAACTCATGGATGCCTGCCGCAACTATCCCGGCCTCTCCAATGCGCGGCGCATCACGTTTGAATATGTCATGCTCAAAGGCGTCAATGATACGATCGCTGATGCAAGAGCATTGATAAAATTGCTCAAAGGCATTCCAGCCAAAATCAACCTCATCCCGTTCAACAAATGGCCCGGCTCGGCCTATGAATGCTCGTCGTGGACCGAGATCGAAAAGTTCGCCGATTTCATCAATGAAGCCGGCTACGCCTCCCCCATCCGCACCCCCAGAGGCCGCGACATACTCGCCGCCTGCGGCCAGCTAAAATCAGAATCCGAGCGTATGCGCAAAGTGGACCGCATGGCATTCGAAGCCATGATGATCGCGGGGCATGGCGAAGAATGACCCGCCCGCTCGCCGTCCACCTCTTCTTCATGGTCCTAGGCTACGCGCTGGCCGTAGCGCTCGCCTCATTCATCACGGTTCTCGTTCTGTTTATACCCACGGTACTTCCAGACAATGGCGCATGGGGTTCCGCCTATAAATCGCTACAAGAGTTGCCGGTCTTCTTGCTTTTCGGTGCGTTCTACACCGCCATGTTCGCAACGCCCGGCTGGCTGATTTCCGTCATCACCGCCGAATATAACAATGAGCGCCGCAAATATTGGTTTGGCATCGCAGGTTTTTTAACCGCCATATTGGCGCAACTCATCGCCTATGCCTTCATCGGCGGCCTGTTCGCTGCGCCTATGACGCTGATCGGCTCGCTAATCGGTGGGTTTGCTGGCGGTATGACCTATTGGACGATTGTCGGTAAGCGCTCAGGCAGTTGGAAATTACAATCAACACAAGGCACAAAATGATGACCCGCCCGCTTCTCATTCACCTCTTCTTTATGGTCATCGGCTATGCACTGGCCGTTGCGGTCGCCTCGACCATCACTGTTCTTATCATCTTCATTCCCGCGTGGCTTCTAAGCAATGGTGCTTGGGGTTCAGCCTATAGGACACTGCAAATGTTAATGTCGTCGGTGCAAGTAGGGACAATCTATACCGCAATCTTCGCACCTCCGGGCTGGCTGATCTCAGTTATCACTGCCGAATATACCAACGAGCGCCGCAAATACTGGTTTGGGGGCGCTGGTATTATGACCGCAGTTTTGGCGCAAATCCTTTTCAATTACATTTACGGTTTCAATTACATTTACGGTAACACGGACACGCCTATTATATTGCTCGGCTCGCTAATCGGCGGGTTCG
>JAYSWX010000105.1:0-23371 GCA_043717855.1 Phyllobacterium sp. | reverse complement strand
GGCTAAATTTGATCCTGGAAATGGCAAAGTTCGCGGATTTATCATGCCCGCAAACGGGTGAGTTTGGTACGAACTTGGTTTCTTGGCTAGAGGCATTTGAAGTGCTGAAGTTGCCTTGGATTTCAGTCTCTTCCAATCCGCGCTATTGAAGCGCGGGCGACGCAGGCCGAGCGAGTTTACCCAAATGATCTTCGTGCTAACGGCCAATTGCTGCATCAAGTGCTGTGTCGATGATGGGTGTCTGCCCCAGTCTTCGCCGAAAACGATCATGTCAGGGTTCATAGCGGGAACCATCCAAACAGCGGATAATTTTGGCGGGCATACCGCCGGCAAGCACAGCGGCTGGTATGTTTTTTGTTACAACGCTGCCGGCAGCAATAACCGAGTCTTTGCCGATTGTAACGCCCGCCATGACTGTGACGCCCGTTGCCAGCCAGACATTGTCTTCAATGATGATGTCTCCGCATTGATCGTCTGTATCAGGCAAGCCAGCGGCGCGGGCGACTGGTTCAAGTGGATGGCCGGGGTAGCCTGCAAGAAAAGCCTTACCCGCGATATGCACATCATTACCGATGACAATTTTTGTGCCTACAGCAATTGTTGTCTGCCAGCCGATGCCAGTATTGCTTCCAATTTTCAAAAACGGTTGCGCTTTGGACGCGGTGCGCCCGCTCAATGTGGTGATGCCGGACAGGCGGATGTTATCTCCCAATTCTATATCCAACGGCCCAAGAATGACGGGTAAGCCACTGTATAGATAGAGATTTTTTGCGCTGCCGTTCACACGGGATTTGAATAGTGGTGTTGTCCAAACCACACGGATGAAATCTGCACTTAGGTTTCGCACTGCGATATGGAGTTCATAGAGCGGGCGATGGAACGGCGGAAAGCATGGCAATGTGAAACGGTGCAGTCGCTTGGCGAGGGTGAACAAGCGACGCGCCACGGGCATATCGCTATGCTTGAGCCATTGTTTCGTAGAGGCTGCAAAACTCATTCCACTGTCACCGATTTTGCCAGATTGCGGGGCCGGTCCACGTTGAGGCCTCGTGAACAGGCGACGTGATAAGACAAGAGTTGCATCGGGACGGCGGCGATGATTGGTAACACAAAATCCGGCGCTGTTGGTATGGTCAGCATCCGCTCTGCCACGTCAGACATGGACATCAGCGCGTCGCGATCACCTACCGCCAGAATACGCCCGCCGCGTGCCGAAATTTCGCGAATGTTCGAGGCAAGTTTACCAAGCAATGCAGACGAGCCAGCTAGCGCGACGACTGGCATATTTTGGTCAATAAGGGCGATGGGGCCGTGCTTTAACTCACCTGCGGCAAAGCCCTCGGCGTGAATATAGCTGGTTTCCTTGAGCTTCAATGCGCCTTCGCAAGCCAACGGATATAGATCGCCGCGACCAACGAAAATGGCACTCGTCGCATCACTCATTGCCTCAGCAGCTTCAATGACTGCCGGTTCATTGTGGAGCGCTGTTTGCATCAAATCCGGCACGCAAGCCAAAGCATCATGAAGGCCGCGAAGCTTCAATTTATCCATGCCGCGCTGCGCGGCGGCGTGCAAAACAATGCGTGCCAAAACCATCAATTGGGCAGTAAATGCCTTGGTTGAAGCAACGCCTATCTCAGGGCCCGCAAGCAACGGAATGGAGACATCGGCGCGGCGATCCAGCGTCGATCCGGCGGTGTTGACAATGCCAATAACAGGCACTTTCAGCTCGTGCAACCGCTCCATTGCCGCCAGCGTATCGGCAGTTTCGCCGGACTGCGAAATTAAAATGGCGACTTCGCCGGGGTAAAGTTCAGGCAACGGCTCATAGCGAAATTCGGAAGCGATTTCGACACTCGCTTCAACACGTGCATGTTCTTGTAACCAACGGCGGGCGATACTGGCGGCATAATAGGATGTGCCGCAAGCGACGAGGCGGACTTTGCGAACTTTTGCAAAGTCAATCGGCAACAAATTACGCAGGGATTCGGGGCGCGAATAAGCACTAAGAATGCGAGCGGCAACACTTGGCTGCTCGAATATTTCCTTCTTCATAAAGTGTGGAAACTCGGCGGTAGAATAGGCGGCTGCAGCGGTTTCAATCGGCAACAGGCGGCGATTGGCCGAACGACCGGCAGCATCGAATATTTCAATGCGCTCTGCCGACACGCGCACTGTATCGCCCTCCTCCAAGGCCATTCCTTCTTTTGCATAGCCCGCTAAGGCATTCAAATCAGACGACAGAAACCCGCCATTGCGCCCGAGTGCGGCGATCATTGGACTGCCTTTGCGGGCTGCGAATATTTCGCCCGGTGCGCGGTCCGTTACGAAGGCTGTCGCGTACGAGCCTTCTAGCAAATTAGTGCTACGGATTAGCGCTTCATGCGGGGAATTTCCGTTTGCCAGTTCACGCGATAGGAGCCACGGGATGACCTCCGTGTCGGTTTGCGAGACAAAGGTGCATCCGTCTTGTTGCAATTGTTGGCGCAGCGCCGCATGGTTTTCAATAATGCCATTATGGACTACAGCAACACCCGGCGCGATGTGCGGATGCGAATTGGCGATAGTGGGTGCGCCGTGGGTGGCCCAGCGCGTATGTGCAATGCCCGTGTTACCGAACGGGCTATGGCTATCAAGGGCGGAACTAAGTGTTGAAACGTTACCTTCAACTTTTATGCATTCGATGTTATTGTCATTCAGCGTAGCAATCCCCGCGCTATCATAGCCACGATATTCCAGCCGTCTGAGGCCTTCCAACAATATACCTGCAACTGGTTGACGACCGGCGACTGCGAAAATTCCACACATATTTCACTCCTTCAATATCCAAATTTGAAACCTTAGCTTAGTGAATGCATGATGTGTGCCAGAACTATCTTACTGTTTTTATTGTATTTTATTTCTGACTGAATCGCGAAGTGCGAACTCTTTTGCAAATTGGGAGACGGCAGCGGTCATCGCTATTAAAATATAGACCGGCCAAGTGAAGCCCTGCGTGAGGAATGTGCCGGAGCCACAAAAGCCGGCAAATCCGGATAGCACGGCATAGGAAAGCGCCGTGACCGAAACGGGTGCGCCATTGGCTCGTAGCGAGCGCGAAGCAAGCAGAACCACCCGTATATTCATCAGAACCATAACGACAAACGCGATGATGCCGGGGAACCCTGTTTCCGCCAAGACGCCGAGCCAAGTGGAATGCACTGCCTTGTTAAAGCCGGTCCAGTGCGGGGTGTAGAGCCAGAAGTTGGGTATGAAATTATCAAGCCCGACGCCGTGAAGTGGTTTGGCGAGTGCCATGTTGTAGGCGGCGGTCCACGCCCAGATGCGGCCCATCGCGCTTTCGTCGATGCCGGACTCCGAAGCGCCGCCCGATGAACGATCTGAGATGCCTGCGAACAGAAACAGGACGCCGCCAACGAGGCCTCCCACGCCGCCAAGCAGGAGTTTTGATTTCACGATGCGAAGCCCTGTAACAGCAAACACCGCTAACGTGCCAATGATGCCACCACGGCTTTGCGTGCAAATTACTGCCCAAACGATGAGACCGGTTGCGGCAAAGCCAAGCAAGCGCAGGAACCAGTGATGCCTGGTGGTTGCCATTGCCACGGCAAATGACAGGGGAAATGTCAGCACCAGGGACAGGTCGTTTGGGTCACCCAGTACCGAGCCAAAATCGCGCCCGATCGTAACGCGCGTGCCCTCAACCAAGCCTATGCCTGCTAACTTGTTGGAGATGGCAACCAACGACACAAGTGTGCCGGAAATGACCATTATTTTTAGTGCCAACGCAAAATCAGATTCCTTTCTAACCAGCCACGCGATAGCAACCGTCATGATACCGATTTTCACATATGTTGAGTTCCAATAGCCAAAGGCTATGCCGAAGTTCGAGGCGAACGGCAGGCCTAGGGTGACAATAGCGAAAAATACCGAAAAGGTGGTAAGCTCAGGCCCCCAGAATGGCTTTACCTGCTTTTTTACGCCGATGTGCCATACCAAAACCAACAGCGTTGGCAGCGCCAGCATCTGCGGAATGTGCAGTGGCATTAAAAACGGGAATGCTTCATGCAACCGAAAAAATGAAAAAGCGACGAACCCGAGGCATAGCCAAATAGGAATTCGGAATACGAAAAAGATAACAACCGGGAGCAGGCCTAAGGGGATAATCAGTGTCGGTTGCGCGATGGCAAGTATGGGCAAAACTGCCACGGATGAAGCGGCAATAGCGATGAAAAGAGATGTGCTTTTGCCAGCGACAGAAAGGTGGCGCGGGCTGATGTTTGACATTGGGCTTTCCGCGACATCAGGCAAGGCGGACACGGCCAAATTTTGGAATTGAAACCAACTCCAGTATCAGTGCATACCCGATGACTAATAGTGGAGTAGCCACTATGAGCCCTAATCGCAGGGCAAGCGGTATGCCTTGCTGCGCCACGAGAATTGGAATGAGTGCAGCAAGACTGACCAAGAGTGTTGCTGATGTGGCCAGTGGAACCGGTGCGGTTTTGCGGGCGCGAAATACAAATATCATGAGCCTTACTATGTGCGCGGCAAGCGTTGCGGCAATTGCGCCAGCCACGCCAAGCGCGGGAATAAGGAGGACATATCCCATAAGTGCCACGCTCGCAGAGATGGAATTCACCACGAGAATTTCGTATCCGCCGCGCCGCATATACGCACCACCGCTGGAAAGACTGACGAGTTCATTGAGCACACTGGCAAGAATGAGCCACGGCAGATAGGCTGTTGCCGCGCTATAGCTCTGTGGGAGACCAAATTCGATAAAGACCGGAAGAGCGAGTGCTGCGAAGGACGCTCCGGCCATTAAAATCGTGAATCCGAGATTCCAGACTTTGGCGTTTTGCGCGATGCCATCTGGCTCGCCTAACACGGTAATGCGCTTTGGGTACCACCACAGCGCCAAGGGCTGCACGAACAGCGCCGTAGCGAGCGCAAGCTTTGCAGCAATTGCGTAGTGGCCGATGTCTTGGGCGGTTGCGGCTTTCGCTAAAAACAGCCGGTCAAAAGTGCCAAGCGCATACATGGCCAGTCCACCGCCAACCAATGGCAGTCCATAATGCACCATGTTAGCAAAGCCGTTTACGCTGAACACCAAGCGACAAGCGCGGGCGCTTAGGCTCGCGAAAACGGCGACACAGCCAAGATTGATGGCGAACGTTGCGTAAAGAATCGCAGCCGCACCATGGCCCTGCTTAAGCATCATCCACGTCAGCACTATTTGAGTGATTGAGCGCAACGTCACAAATGACAAATAGCGCAGTGGATAATTATGCAGACGCATCCATGCCAAAGGCAGTTCGACGAGCCCTGTAATTGTCGCAGCAAAGAGCCCCGCCCGTAGCGGCAGTGTGCCAACAGTCATGACAAAAAAATCATGGATGAGCGGCGCGAAAAGTTGAACGATTAACGCTATTCCAAGTGCACCGATGAGGCCGGAGCCGAACACTTGGCCTTCGGCGTGCGCCCGCTCCTCTTTGCTTCCGCTAAAGGCAAAACGGTAAAGTGTATCGGCCAAGCCTAACGAGGCGCACAGGCCGATGAACTCAATTACTGAGACAACAATATCCAACTTGCCATATTCAGCGGGCCCCAGAAACCGCGCATAAAGCGGAATGGTGATGAGGGAAAAACCTTTCAACATCAGGATCGACAGACCGTAAACAGCCATCGAACCTGTTTGCCCGAGCATCCTAGTCGCATTTGACCTTGTCTGCCTGTCGTTATTTGCCACGGCTGCTATCCTCGCTTCGATTACGGCATAAGCCTTGCAAGGCCAGTGCCATATCAAACTGCCGAGGAACTCAACTCCTATGCCAAAGCCAATATGTTCAATTATTATCCCCAGCTATAATTGCCGCCACTACCTGCCAATTGCGTTGAACTCCATTCGCTTGCAGAATGCAGGTCCGGTTGAGATTTTGGTGTTGGACGACGGATCTACCGACGGCAGTTGGGAATACTTACAACACGCAAAGGCGGAATTTCCGGAATTGATAGCAATAAAGGGCGGGCAAACCGGCCCGAGTGAAGCGCGTAATTTATTGATTTCACTTGCCAATTCAGAACTTGTCGCCTTTCTTGATGCTGATGATTATTGGTGGCCTCATAAGCTGAAAAGCCAGATAGACTTTCATCGCGAAAACCCTGATGTCGTGTTTTCGTTCAGTGATTATTTGCATGTCGATATGGCCGGTATCACTCACGGTACGGCATTTGAATTTTGGAAGCCAAAAAATTTGTCGGAAAAATTTTCAAACTATCGCCGCATTGACCGTCCGTTAGAGCTGTTGCTGGGCTGTAATCTGGTTGGCACATCGACGGTAGTGGCAAGAACAGATGCGTTGCAAATTGCAAACGGCTTTGCAAAAGAGATGCCTTCCGCAGAGGACTGGGATTTATGGCTGCGATTAGCCGGGAATGGCGCGGTCGCTTATACGCCGTCAGTCACAATGTCCTACCTGCAGCGCTCAGGCTCGCTAACCGCCAATCGTCAGGCACGCTTGACTGCCATGAGGCAAATCATAGAACGCTATGAACCCAACGCGGCTCCTTCAATGAAGCGCGCGATACGCCAAGCATGGAGCCGATATCATGTTGCGGCAGCCGAGCACCATCGTGCAAATCAAAAAAACCGCCTCGCGGCTATGTCTCAACTTGCTGCGTTCTCCCAATACCCATCACCGCGCTTGGCCAAAGCGTTCGGTGCGGATATGGCCTGCCTTTTAGGTGTCCATCGCGTAGGACTGGCGCGACCATGATACTGCTTGACGAAGTTATAGCCAGTGAACTCAGCGCATTGGCGGACGTGCGCAAACGCACAAGGCGGGCGCTTGACGACCTGCGTTTTACGCCTGAACTCAACGACGCGATTGAACTGTGCATCGCTGAAGTGGCGACAAATTCGATATTGCATGGATATCCCAAGCCTTCAAAATTGCGGCTGAAGCTGTTAGCTAACAGCCGTGGAATGGAAGTCTCGATAGCTGACGATGGCGGCGCATTCCTTGGTTTTGACTCGGCCTTTGCGCAGGCGGCAACCATGCCGGATATATTTTCTGAAGGCGGACGCGGCCTTGCGCTGGTGCGTGAGGCAATGGATAAAGTCAGGTATTCAAGCGATGATGGCTGGAATACACTCACCCTTTTTCGTCGTTTTACGAGAGCAAAGCTGCGCGTATTAATCGTGGAAGACAGTGACGCAACACTTGCATTTTTTGAGGCGGTATTGGCAGGCCGATTTGAAATAAGCACCGCTTGCTCAATTGAGGAACTGCGTCAAAAGCTGAATTGTGATATTGACTTGATAATTGCTGACATTCATCTGGGGGACGGCAAGTCCAGCGATTTTTTGGTTGCGCTTGAGCGCCAGGGTAAGGGCCTTGATGTGCCGTTGATATTGGTCACGTCAGACACATCGGAACATGTTATTCGCGATGCCGTAAAGCTTGGGACCGAAACCGTTCTCTCCAAGCCAGTGCGCCCTAAGTCGCTGCTTGCCGCCATTGACAAGACGCTGGCGGCACGCGCCCGCCAGCGCCTGATCGAGGCTCGACATTTTAACAAAATATTGGAAGGTATTATCGGGCGCCCGGATTTTTCGACCCTTCAGGGCTACACTTTGGCCTACAGCATGGGCACGGCAGTCACCGGAGGCGGCGATTTATTGCTCGATCTTGGCGGAACCAAACGCCGCCGATTGGTACTGGCTGACTTGATGGGCCATGGCACGGATGCACTTGCCCGCTCAGCAACGTGGGTCGGTTTGTTTAGCGGTATTCAAGCCGGACTTGAGGACAGCGAGCCCGCCGCATTTGTGAATAGTTTTTCATCCGCGCTTTTTCATGCCAACTTACCGGAACACGTAATCGGAACATTTTTGGTGATTGATTTACTGGCCAATAACATGGTCGAAATGGCATCAGGCGGTCACCCCTCGCCGCTTCTATTTTCGGGAACAGATGTTATGGAAATATCTGTGGCCGGTGCATTACCGGGTCTTAGCGACCAGCCTTTGGCAACAACTGTGAAACTAACACTGGAAACAGGGCAACGACTTTTTGCGGCGACAGATGGGGTTGATCCTGATGGCCTTGCGTATCGTATCGGCATTCCAGTTCCTGTTTTACAGGCTGCGACCAGCGGCGCAAACAAACCCATAGAAATGGCCATGGAAGCCATGGCTGGCGCACTCGATAAATTGACCAGTTATCGCCCTGATGATGACTGGACCATGCTGATGATCGAAGCAGGCGCGTGCCAGCCTGCTTGACGATAGGCGTACATAATTTTTGGAAGCCCGACGGCACTACTGTATTTTTCTTTAATAGTCTGTTTGGCCGCCGCGCTCATCGCTGACTTTTCCCGCGACGACATAGATTGCCAGACTGTGACAGCGGCAATGGCTGCACCATCATTTCCAGCCTCGAACAGAAGTCCGTTTGTGCCGTGCTGAATAATATCCGGCAGCGCCCCAACCTTTGCCGCCGCAACAGGGATGCCGCGAGCCATCGCCTCCAGCGCCGCCATAGGCAGGCCTTCGTTGCGGCTTGGCATTAGTAATAACTCTGTGCGTTTCCAAACCTCGTCCATGTCTGAAGCGAAACCGTTGAAGCGGACGTAATCTCCGAATTTCAATTTGAGTGTACCAATGAGTGGGCCATCACCGAACATTGCAAACCTGCTCATACGGCCACAAGACTTGGCCACAGTACCAAAAATATCCGGCCCTTTTTCGTGGGAAACCCTGCCAACAAACGAAATATGTTGATGTCGGACTTTGTGCGTGTTTCGCACAGGCACATCAACAAAATTCGGCACACATTTTGTTACGAACGGCATAGCGTCTGCAATCTCCTTGCTAACCGCGATTCTGCTGCCAAGGAAAGACGTCCATTCATCAAGTATTTGATAAGCGTTGACGGGAAACTTCGCGCGCTCCCCGGCGTGAAACGTGGACACAACTGCGATACCTGCAATTCGTGCCACTAACCGCCCGATAATTCCCCCCTTATAGCCGTGTGTGTGCAGGATTGACGGCCTAAGCCGGGTCAAAATTTGGTGGAGCGTTCGCACGCTGCCTGAGGCATTTATAACACGCAAGCCGGATTTTTTGTAGCGCTCTAAGGTTTGTCCATGATCGTGACAACGCCAAAGCACTACGGCGGCGCAATGGCCCGAGTCATTTTGTGCCCTGACTAACGTCTCAACATGGGTTTCGATGCCGCCGATGATTTTGGTATCTAAAAAATGGAGTATCATGATTGGTCCTAATGATGCCGGTTAAGAGCGGGAATGGCCGCGACCTGTGCTTCGATAAATCGTGGTAAAAAAGGAAAATACTTGGATAGGCGGCGGAATTCGCGAATGATTTCATCCCCTAGTGTCGGGTTATAGCGATCATTAAGGACGATGGCGGCAATCACGGCACCGGATTCGCGCAGCCAAGACACCGCCTCTTTAAGCTTGATCGCCGGTGTGACTGCGGGCAACGCCACCAGCATTACTGAATCCAGCACCAGCGCTGCAATTGGTCCATAGACCGCAGGCATTGCCTCATCATGTGCCGGTAGATCAAAGATGATGGCGTCAATAGATTCCGCTAGTTCCAGCAAAAGGGCGTGCAGCGCACTTCTATCGTTAATGGTGCGCTGTGCATCACTTCCGCGCATAATACGAACATCCAGAATGCCTTCGTTGGAATCGATTGCACCCTTGAGAAAGTCCCTCGCCGTGCCTCCCTTTACTCCAAATTCGTTGAGATCGCGTACATTTATAAGCATTACGCGCTTGCCAAATCCTGCCGTGGTGATGGCGATTTCGCGAGCGAGTTCGCCAGATTTGGCGTCCGTCTCAACGGCAGAAATTCCAAGCGTGCGCACGCTTTGCGCAAATGTTGCAGCATGTATACGTTGCGCGCAGCGTGTGTTTGCGGTTTGAAACATTAGTGGTTCATCATAGCGACGCAATGGCGGCGACTAACGCCACGATCTGCGACGTATCACGCACGCCAGTCATAAAGCGGTTCCAATGGCTTTGTGACTGGTCGGGCACATAGACGGTATCGCCGTTGCGCACGACCGGAAGTTTGCTGTAGTCGGCGGTGCGCGAAAAACTAATAAGATCAAAGTAGCTTGCTTTTGCCTCCTTACCGATGTTGACGACGACGATGCGGTCCTGAAGTGCGAGCTCGTTGGGGCCACCGGCCTCTGCGAGCAGGTCCAAAATTGACATCCGGTCCGTGAATTTATAGCGCCCGGGCTTGGCAACTGCACCAATGACCCGAACGGTGTTTTCTACCGACCGCTCGGTCCAATCCTGCTCACGGTCAGGGACATAAATTACATCGCCATTTTTTACCCGAGGCAGCAGGCTCTCGTCACCGGTTTCCATATAGAGTTCAAAGTCAAATGAATGCACTTCGCTCAACTTACCACCGCGATTTGAGATGCGGATGTTGCGCAGGTCTGCTGTTTTGCTCGGGCCATCGGCTGCGGTAAGGATATCTAAAAATCCCATCTCCGAACTAAACGCATAGCGCCCTCCCGAGTTTACAGCTCCCATGATATAGATTGAGCGTGCCGGAGATTGAGCCAGCCACATCGATTTATTGTCTGTCGGGTCTTTCGGTAATTCCGGCATTATGATGACATTGCCAGCGTGAATTTTCGGCACAGATTGGGCGGAACCACCATTTTTGATGAAATCAGCAAGATTGAAAATCTGCGGTTTGAAGATATCATCTTTATTTTTGAGAATGCGAATGGCCGATAGATCACCCTGCTCAGTTGGTCCGCCAGCTTGGGCGATCAAATCGAACATCGTCATCTCGTCGGACCACTCATAGCGTCCCGGCTTATATACAGCGCCTATCACCTGAACGACGCGACTCGACGGTATTTTTAGCCATGAGGGTTCAAGATTCTCGACCTTTTCGGGCAGCAGGATTGCGTCTCCCGCTTTGACATCCGGGATCGCGCCGCCTTTTCCCTCGGTGAAGGCATTCATATCGAACATTACGACGCTACCGTCACTCTTCAGGATGCGAATTTGTCGTATATCGGCATAGCGTGTGGGGCCACCCGAATTGGCGAGAATATCAACAAACGTAGCGCCTTCTTGGAGTGCAAAAGCGCCCGGTTTGGCCACTTCGCCCATAACATAGACTGTATGCTTGCCTTTGCGGATTTGTTCTTCTTGGATGGGTACGAAAATCGTCGCGCCGGGCTTTAGAAGCGGAAGTTTATTGGCATTGCCGGAATCCAGATATTCTTGAAGGTTGAACAATACCGGCTTGCCGTCAGCAATAATCCGGATTTGCTCGACCGACGCGTAGCGCGTGACACCGCCTGCACGCATGAGCATATCCACAACGGTGGATTCCGGCTTATAGGAAAATTTTGCAGGATTGATGACTTCGCCAAATACCGAAATCGCCTTGGCTTCATCCGCACCGTCGCCGGCGCGGGCCAGGGTTTGGGCATCAAAGTCAATTTGCACATTGCCAGTAAGGGGTGACGTCGGCACAAACACTACATCGAGCGGCTCAAGTTGAGGCAAAATGCTGGCGTCACCGGTGTCCAGAAACTTTTTGTAGTTAAACAAGATAACCTTTGATCCACGAATAATTTTGGTGCCGTCAAGTTGAGCGCCCGCAGCAATGCCTCCTGCTGCGGTAATTGCCACTTGGACATTCGCATCACCGGGTAACTCCACTGTTCCGGGTAGCTTGACTTGCCCGCCGACGGCAACGACCAGCTTGCTCTCCTTGACACGAACGGAAAGACGTCCGATGTCGCGAAATGCAGTTCCCAATTTTGCAGTTATTGCCGAAGACGCCTGCGGAAGTGACATTCCGGTAAGCTTGATACCGCCGACTTCCGGCAATTGAATTTCGCCCCTTCGATCAATTGGAAAATCGCCGGTAAGCACCTCTTCGCCCGGCAGTGAAATGGCGATAATATCTCCAATACGCAGTTTGGCTTCATCGGCGTGCGCAGTACCGTTGGTCGCCAACCAGACAAGTGTTATAAAAAGTCTTAGTGCTGTGATGGTAATTTTTCCCATTTCAGCGCCCCTCTTGATTATTATTGAGGGTACATATTTGGCGTGGACGCCTAACATTTTGTGGATCCGTGCCAAGCATTTGCACTGCCTCATCATAGCTATGCGAGGCATCAGCATAGAGGCCCGCCTGACTTTCACGGCTGGCTCGAATAAGGCGTTCCTCTGCAGCGGCTACCTTCGATGGCGGTCGCAAGCCGGGGGTAGACTTTAGATATTCGATGGCCTGCAGCGCTTGACCGATTGCAGGATCACAGGGTTTATCACGCTCTGCCAGTCCCCCGTGCCCTTCAAGCGGCCAATTGTGAGCGCAACCATCGAGCAGACACGCCGCCAGCAAAAGTATTGCTGCCCTATTCATCACCATTTCAGGCAACTTTCTGCACAGAGTTTGATGTGACTAACGCGGCAATGCCGAGATGCTGTAGCAATTTTAGTGGTTGGCCATGCAGGCCTGTACATTCAATTTTATAGCCGCGTGTGCGGCAACGTTTGAACAGAAATACAAGGGCGCCGACACCGGACGAATCCATAAAGCGCACCTTTGTCATGTCGATTTCGAGGTCATCAGAAACCAGTGCGAAGCGATCGAGATCGGTGCGCATTAGGTGAACAGCCGCTGCATCGAAGTCTTCGTCTATTTCTATTTGGTAGGGCATGGCTTGTATTCCTCCAGGGGGCTACGCCACCCTTCGCAAGACACGTGCCAAGCCATCATGGATTTTACGGTCGGTAAATCGTGCTGTCCCTACCCTAAATCTGCAATTTGAGATTTTGAGTTTTGCGAATTGCAAAGCACCGATGCCCTAAGTGACGCAAAATAGGAATGTGGGCCGGAAAAGCGGCTGGCACGGACTTTGCGACGGGCTTGAAACAACAAACCGAGGGGTAATGAATGTCACAAATCCACGTGGTGCAAGAACTGGCCCCCGGCGGTATAGAGTGCCTCGCGTTAGGACTGTGCCAACAATCAAAAGAGACGATCAGTTTAGTGAGTCTCAACGGACGCTCCAACGAGCTGGTGGCTGATTGGTCAGCACTGCTGCCTGTGACTGAAAGGATCACGGGCTTTTCCAAACGGAACGGATTTCAGCCAAGTTTGATTTTCAAGTTAGTACAGTTTTTCAGACAAACAAAACCTAGTGCCGTTGTAACGCACCATATCGGGCCATTGCTTTACGCTGGAATCGCAGCGCGCATTGCAGGTGTACCTATAATCGCTCATATCGAACATGACGCATGGCAGTACAATAACATCCGTCGCAGGAATATCGGACGTCTCTTACAGAAATTTGTACGCCCTCGACTCGCTGCCGTATCCAGCACTGTAGCTAGTGGAGTTAGTGAGGGCATTGGATACACACCAACAGTTATAGCAAATGGCGCCGATATTCATCGCTTCAAACCCTCTGACAAGGAAGTGGCGCGGGTTGCCTTAGGTTTACCAGTTGACGCACGGATAATTGGCTGTGCGGGGCGGCTAGAGCTCGTAAAGGGATTTGACCAGTTATTGGAGATCACTCCCGAATTGCCTAAAGATGTGCTGGTTGTGATATTCGGAACCGGTTCGCAGGCCGACACCTTAAAGAAGCAGGCCGAGCGTCTTGGTATTCAAGATCGCGTTATATTTGCCGGGCTTTCGAGCAAAATGCACATGGTCTATCCGGCATTTGATGTGTTTTGCCTGCCTTCACGATTTGAGGGGTTGCCACTTGCCGCGCTTGAAGCGCAAGCCTGCAATATTCCTGTCGTGGGCTTTGACGTCGGCGGTGTCCGCGAGGCGATTTGTCCGGATAGTGGTGATTTGGTAAACGCGGGGAACACCGTCTTTCTCGCATCCGCGCTTGTTCATGCGTTGGAGTTTCCTTCCGCGCAAGTGCCCCGCGATTTTATCATCGCAAACTTTTCATTTGAAAATACCATCCGCGCCTATGCGGAGCTCACGAGGATATAGCCTATGCTTTCTGCTTTTTTCTGGCTGTCCAGCGCTGCCGTGATCCACCATCATGTTACCTATCCTTTGTCATTATCACTAGCAAAGCCTGGCAAAAATCTACCAAAGGTAGCTTCATATACACCGTCGGTTACTGTGATAATTCCAGCCTACCAAGAGGCTGATGTGATTGCAGCGAAGATCAAAAATCTGGCTGGGATTGATTATCCGGCCGCCGAACTGATTATAGAAATCCACTGCGACGGCTGCACTGACGGCACTGAAACAATCGCACGCTCTGCAATAGAAGATTTTGCTGCCGATCGTCAGATTAACGTCATCGTACACTGCGAGAACCGTGGAAAGATTGCGGTGATAAACGAGGCTATTGGCGCAGCAACGAGCGGTATTGTCATATTAACGGATGCGTCCGCATCGTTTCATCCAGATGCTATAGCCCAGCTGGTGAGCCACTTTGCGCACGATAACGTCGCCGCAGTCGGGGCGATTTATGATTGTGAGAAAAACGGTTCTGACGGCGAAAAGCGCTACTGGCGATTCCAAAATAAACTGAGGTTGGCGGAGGCAAGCCTTGATAGCGCCCTGGGACTTACAGGAGCGCTATATGCCTTCCGGCGCTCGCTATTCACACCCTTGGAAGCGGACACCATCAACGATGATTTTGTGCTGCCAATGCGCATGGCGACGCATGGCAGGCGGGTCATAATTGACAGTAAGGTTCTGGTCTCAGAGATGGAGCGGACCGCCCCGGGGCAGGAATTCAGCCGGAGGATAAGGATTGGCGCGGGCAATTTCCAACAGATGTTGCGGTTACACAGGCTTGCCAATCCCGTGAGGCCATACCTCGCTTACTGTTTTATTTCAGGTAAAGCGATGCGTGCGAGTATGGCTTTTCTAATGGGTTGCGCCCTCTTCAGCAATCTGTATTTGGCAGATGGATCGACACTCTTTAGTGCCACGCTCTGCGGGCAGTTGGCGCTGTATCTGTGTGCCGTTGTCTCTCTGCTCACTCCCGTTGAGCGGCGGCGGACGCCATTTGCACAGTTGGCAACTCTGGTCTCCGGCCACGCGGCAACTTTGCTTGGTATACTAAACTATGTGCGGGGTCGGTATGCCAGTAAATGGATACGCGCATCCAGTCATGATGCGGATCGGGAGCTTTATGGCTCTGCAGCGGTACGAATAGCTAAGCGGATCAGCGATGTTGTGCTCGGACTGATGCTTTTTACTGTATTAGCTATTTTGCTTATACCAATTGCGATCGCCATCAAGCTGGATAGCAAGGGGCCTATATTTTACAGGCAACTACGTGTGGGTAAGCAACTCTCAAACCGGACTGATCTGTTCCATTTAATAAAATTCCGGACCATGCGCACCGACGCTGAGGCCACAGGCGCATCGTGGGCGACTAAGAAGGACCCGCGCATCACGCGGATTGGAAATTTTATGCGCAAAACACGGCTTGATGAGCTGCCTCAGGCCTTCAATGTGCTGCGTGGCGATATGGCAATGATAGGCCCGCGCCCGGAGCGGCCACAGTTTTTTGCCAATCTTGAAGGTAACATCCCGCTATACATTGAGCGTACATTTGGCATTCTCCCGGGCATTACCGGCCTTGCGCAAGTGAGGCAGGGATATGACGAAACTGTCGAAGATGTACGCAGCAAAGTCGGCTGGGATCATGCCTATGCGGCGCGGATTGATAATTTTTGGTCTTGGCTGAAAACTGATTTTTTCATCGCGTGGGAGACAATTGTTGTGATGGTACGTGGGCGCGGGCAATAGCGGATATCCAGCGAAAATGGCATATCTATGCGTTAACAATGCAGGCGCACTGTCAAACGGTTATTGTCTTCCTGCATGTTGTTCTTAAGGTATAAGCCCGGTTGACGTTTTTTGCAGATTGTTGGACCGGCTGTATTAAGGGGCGGTTTCACGTCGGGATAGCAACGCAGCGATAAAACCACCAATGCCTAACAGGTATGCGCCCATGAGCGGGAAATAGTAGCGCGGGTACAACTCCACCTGCCAGCCGTATGTTATGTGGCGATCATAGGAAAAAGCGAGCTGAATCAGCATCATCAGCGCTGTAGCTGTGCCAGCGGCGACCGCGATTAACGGGATAGTGTCAGCCTCGGTCTGCCCTTGTACCAGTCGATAGGCGTGAAACAACGTTGCCAGAATTACGCTCAAAAAGAATATGGCGTAAGCAACGCACATGCCTAATCCACTGCCTGCATTGCTAATCGCACCAAGCAGGCTCTCCCAAAGATATTGCGATAGCGGCAGAATATGACTTAGATCACCTCCTTGCAGCAGTAAAATCTGGCCTTGCGTATTGGGCGCGGGCGAACCGTACTTGATGATAAACAGCAGGTAGGGCACTGACGTTGCAGCGATAAAGGCGGTTAGAAACAGCGGTATCGGCCTAAGATAGGTCTTCCAAAATCCACGCTGCTGGAAAGCAAATAATATCAGCACGCTGGCTACAAAAAGTCCCACCAATAACGCGGCTGTCAACTTTGCGGCAACCGCTATCAACAACCCAACGAGTGCAACGGCGAGCCCCGAAACGGCGTCCTTACTGGTGGTATTCAATAGTATCATCGATCCTGCCACAGCTAGTGAACCGCCGAGAAATGCTAATGAGTCGTTTGAAAAAAATCCGGCAAAAAGCTGAAGTTGAAGTACCAGCGGTATCAACGACAAGGCTACTCTTAATATCAGGGCAAGTGTTGATTGCCTGAACACCATCAACAACGTGACCAGATAGCCGCTTGAAAACAGCAACAGACTGGCAAATCTCACGGACGAATGGGGAGCACTGGCAATTGAAATGCCTAACAGCCCGTTCAACAGGTTCAAAACAAAGTAGCCGATTGGCGTGTGATTGATGTAATCAGGAACACTTGTTGGAATATACGCATTGAAATCAATGATTTTTATCGCATCAAAATCCGGCAAAAATGCAGAATGTGTGGCCAAATATGCGGCAAAGGAAACATGGGCATGTTCATCCAAAGCGACATAGGGGAACTCATAAGTGACAGCGCTTAGTGCGCCGAGGGTCATGAATATACCCGAAAACAAGAGTGGAAGTACCAGCGTTTCAAATCGTGATGATTGTGAAAGTCTCACGGTGACGCCCCCGACGAAAGGCAAATCGCCTTGCAATATTGGTCGGAGTGGCGGGATTCGAACCCACGACCCCTTGTCCCCCAGACAAGTGCGCTACCGGGCTGCGCCACACTCCGAACCAGCGTCCTCTATAAACGGCGCAATTGTAGGGTCAAGTGCGCAAACAGAAGATTACCGTGTTTGATCCAAAAGTCGTTTACACTCCAAGAGATCGAAGAGCACTTCCTGTAACAGCGCGCGATTGTCTTTAGCCAACGCTTCCTGGTCTGAACCGACCGGGCCACCATCATCCGCCTTGCCGCCAAGACCGAAGAAACGGCGGGCAACTGATAGCTTCGGGGCGCCGACTAATGCGTCATCGTCGGGATCATACGCGGCCGGTACTGTTTTCTTTGCTGCATGTGCCTGCGCCTGCTCAGTTATTTGAAGCGCCTGACGCTGGCGGGCAATTTCTTCCGCAGCGTTCACATCGCCTGAACCAAGCGCAATGACAAACTGATTTCCGTTGTCTTTTAAAAGCCTTTGCACACCCTTGATAGTGTAGCCTTGGTCGTAAAGCAGCGTGCGAATGCCCTTTAGCAACTCAACATCGGCAGGACGATAATAACGGCGGCCGCCGCCGCGCTTCAACGGCTTAATTTGTGTAAAACGAGTCTCCCAAAACCGCAGCACATGCTGAGGTAAGTCTAAATCTTCGCCGACTTCACTAATAGTGCGAAAGGCATCCGGGCTTTTGTCCGTCACGATAGACTATCCTTTTGCAACGATTGGTTATCTAACATCAACGCAATTGCCGGATCCTATTTACTTCGCATCCGTTGTTCAAAAATTGCAAGTCACATTTCAGCGCGACGCTCTGATGTCAAAGAAGGAACGATTCGCAGCCATTTCAATCGTATATCGACAAACATTCAAGAGGAAAGTTGGAGCAGTGCAAATCTGCCAAATTACTTTTTAGTGGATTCCGTGTGACCTTTTATGACTTTCTGCTTCAAGACATTGGATGCCTTAAATGTCATGACACGACGCGGAGAAATTGGTACTTCTTCGCCGGTTTTTGGATTACGGCCGACACGCTCGCTCTTATCGCGCACATGAAATGTTGCAAATGATGAAAGTTTTACGGTCTCGCCGCGCACTATTGCATCGCACACTTGGTCCAAAACCATTTCCACCAAGTCCGCAGACTCTGTCCGTGATAACCCCACTTTGCGATAGACAGCTTCGGCAAGATCGGCACGAGTAACAGTCTTTCCCCCCATAACATCCATCCCTGCTATTCTGCTTTTCTCTAATTCAAACACTACGTTAGCGGCTCAAAGTTGTGTGGTCAAGAATACCTCCGCATTTTGTCCTACCAGCGAAGCAGCATAGCTCCCCACGTGAACCCACCACCCATTGCCTCCAGCAAAATCAAGTTTCCCTGCTGAATGCGCCCGTCCGCCACTGCGACAGAGAGCGCCAAGGGAACCGACGCTGCTGATGTATTGCCGTGATCTTGAACTGTAATCACCACTTTATCATTAGCGATATCTAACTTTTTTGCCGACGCATCTATTATGCGCTTATTTGCCTGATGAGGCACGAACCAATCAACATCTGCCGCCGATATGCCAGCGTCTTTAAATGAGTCTTCTATAACGTCAGTAATCATGCTGACCGCGTGTTTAAACACTTCACGGCCTTCCATGCGCAAGTGTCCAACTGTCTGCGTCGATGACGGACCGCCATCTACATAGAGCTTCTGTTTATGCGACCCGTCGGAGCGCAATTTGGCGGCCAAGATACCACGATCAGACGTTAAACCACGCCCCTCGCCCGCCTCCAAAAGAACCGCACCCGCACCGTCGCCAAACAATACGCATGTCGTGCGGTCTTTCCAATCCAAGATACGCGAAAATGTTTCAGCGCCAATTACAATGACCCGGTGCGCCTGTCCTGCGCGAATATACATATCGGCAGTGGTCATTGCATAGACGAAGCCTGTGCAGACCGCTGCAATATCAAATGCAAAGCCGTGGCTCATTCCTAAGCGGTTTTGTATATCTACAGCGACAGCGGGAAAAGTATTATCCGGCGTTGCGGTAGCGACAATAATCATATCAATGTCGGCTACTGTCAAACCGGCGTTATCAAGCGCTTTTTGGGCGGCGGCTGCGCCGAGTGATGCGGTCGTTTCGTCGGCGCCAGCGATATAGCGCTGCTTAATACCCGTGCGCTGAACGATCCATTCGTCGCTGGTTTCCACGATACCCTCGAGATCGGCATTCTTAACGAGACGTTTTGGCGTGGAGGCACCAATACCACGCACTATTGATCTGATGACTGTCACTTAAGCCTCATCTGAATTTGCGGGCGACGCCAACTCTGCGCTGCCCGGCTGTATTATCGGATGGCGGGCATGAAAAGCACCTATATCCGCCTCAATTTTCTTCAAAAGCCCGTTGCGAGCCATATCGCGGCCGACAGCGATTGCAGCGGCAAAGCCCTCGGAATCTGTCCCGCCATGGCTTTTGACCACAACGCCATTGAGGCCAAGGAACACACCGCCGTTGACTTTACGCGGGTCCATCTTCTCACGCAAATGGTCAAAAGCGCCCTTGGCGAAGAAGTAACCAATTTTGGCGAGTAGCGTGCGGCTCATCGCGGCGCGTAAATATTCGGCAATTTGTTTGGCGGTGCCTTCAGCGGTTTTCAAGGCGATATTACCTGCAAATCCCTCTGTTACGACCACATCTACCGTGCCTTTGCCCAGGTCGTCGCCCTCAACAAACCCTTGGTATGATAGCGTGGACAATGCGCATTCGCGCAACATACGGCCCGCCTCTTTGACCTCTTCTTGGCCTTTGATTTCCTCAACGCCCACATTTAGCAGTGCGACTGTCGGACGCTCAATTTCAAACAATGAGCGCGCCATAGCAGCGCCCATAACTGCAAAATCTACCAGCTGCTGCGCGTCAGCGCCAATGGATGCGCCAACGTCAAGAACTATGCTTTCGCCACGCAACGTTGGCCACACGGCAGCAATTGCAGGGCGTTCAACCCGCGCCATGGTACGAAGACAGAAGCGCGACATCGCCATAAGCGCGCCAGTATTTCCAGCTGAAACGCACGCGTCAGCCTCGCCAGACTTAACCGCTTCTATCGACTTCCACATTGACGATTTCCAGCGACCTTGACGCAGGGCTTGACTGGGCTTGTCCTGCATAGACACTGCGACGTCACAATGGACCACAGTTGAGACGGCTTTCAAAGACGCAAAACTGTTGAGAACCGGGGTAATTTCGGGTTCTTTTCCGTACAATAGAAAGGTCAATTCGGGGTAACGTTCCAGAGCAACCGCAGCGCCCGCTACCGTGACCGCAGGGCCGAAATCCCCGCCCATCGCATCAATCGCAATTTTTGTCACGTATTGCCGTCCCGTTTTCTGGAGCCAAACTGGTCCCCTTTTTAACGAACTATCGAAACCAAGCAATCAAATTGACACAAAATTCCGTCATCATTCACCGCTTTTGCTGCAAAGCTGCCAACTTGGCGAATGGTGAGACATTGGAAGGCGCTTCGTCTGCCTCATCAGATGAATCGAAACTCGCACCGTCTTTGCGCGGATAGGGATTGATACCTAATTCAAAAAACTCATCTGCGACCTGCCCGACGTCCAAACTTTCGCCGACGAAGGTTTCCGGCGCATCCGGGCCTTCTGCATCCAGTAGTATTTCACCGTTCTCATCTGCTTGAACGCGGGCCAATTTTGAACCCTCGGGCACGTAGGTCGCTTCAAACTCATTTGAAACAATGGCCTTCAATGGCTCAAGCGTAATCCCGCACTCTTGAGTGACCGACGCGAGGATTGAGCCTTTGACCTTAACCCCCTCGCCGCGCCACGACGTTACCAAGAGGTTTGCGCTGAACGACGCCACACCTAAAAGCGCGTGGGCTTGCGCTAGTGCTGCACATTCTTTTGCGGTGGCCATCAGTTTCAACGGCATACCGCTGCGCGGCAAGCGTGCAACGCTAATTACATGGCTGAAGGGTATGCTGGTCTCAGTTTTCATTGTGAAGCCCCCAATTACTGCGGCTTGATAGCCCAAAGGTCGGCTTTTGGGAATGATAGATTGCCGGTAACCAGGCTTTCATCGCTTTGTCCATCCATATCCGTTACAAGTTTGAGAACACGTGCGGCCATGGTCATGGCGTGTGGCCACTCTTTTATTGTTGGATTTATATTGCGATGGAGCGCCGCCGCCAACTCCGCGTGGTCATTATCAGCAATTGCTTTGTCGTAAGATTCCGCGCGGCCATAGAACATTTTTGCAAGTTTTTTCATGCGCTTGGGCACGCCTGCATCGCCAATTCCGAGCTCTCGAAGGGAATGATCGACATCCTTGAAAAACTCCTCGACCACCGCTTGCGCCAAGTCACGTAACGGGACAGACGCTGCTTTGGCGCGGCGCAGAAATAAAATCATATGTAACGAAAGGGATTCAAAACGCCCAAGCGCAGTATCCGGCACATTCCAATGCGAATAATACAGAGGTTGCCGCGCCGCCGCCACGATTGTCTCATAGGTGCGAATAACGATAGCTTCATTTGCCTTCGCTTTGCGTGCAAAGAGTTTGGATAAAAACAAGTGGTGAGCCTTTCGAGCTAGTTGGTAATTTGGCCCGACCGTTGCGTTTGAAACATTGCATCAAACGCAAAGCTGGTTTACCCAAAGTGTGAATGTGGGTCCATTATCGGGACTTATGAGGGAGATGACTTTGTTGAAGCCGAATTTCAAGCGAAACATATTGCCGCGCCACTATGCCGGTGCCGTACTTGTTGCCCTTGCTGCGTCGTTAAGCGGCTGTAACACGGTAGAACTTGCCAAGCCATCGGAAACGATTAGTCAAGGCTATGTGATGGATGAGCAGTCGTTGGCAGCTGTGCCTGTCGGCTCCAGCCGTGAGCAAGTCTTGCTTTCACTTGGTACGCCCTCGACAATCAATACGCTTGACAGTGAGGTATTTTATTACATCTCGCAGACCCGAAAGCGCCCGGTGGCGTTTATGAAATCGAAGCTCGTCGATCAGCGTGTTTTGGCAATTTATTTTGGTACCGATGGCACTGTTGTTAATATTGCCAATTACGGCCTTAAGGACGGCAAAGTGTTCGAATTCATCAAGCGCACGACGCCTACTGGCGGCAAGGATTTGACGTTTATCGGGCAGATATTGTCTGGCCTTGGAAAAGGCGGCGTTCCAAATCTTCGCGACAACAAGGGCGATGTCTATTGAGAATTTTTAATGTTTGATGTGTGAATGAAATACCCCGCCGGATTGCACCGGCGGGGTATTTTACCTGTTGCTCTAACAACTAGTTAAACCAAATGGCGTAGCCTAAGAAATTACTACGAAATAACGAAGTGAGCCCTTCCCAATCGGCGCTTGTGGATATTGGACCATCCTCCAAGAATGGTACTGCATCGACTCCTGCAATAATGAGCACCATATCGACTTGTTTTGATTCCTCAAAAAATCGTTTTACGTTAAAGCCCTTGTTAAAGCGCCAATGTGCCAGTAATTTTTTGCCATCCAAAATCGCTGCAAACTCGTCAATTACACCCAGCCAACCATCGATTGTCGCATTTTCCACCGGCATATCACGCCATTTTCCAGTCTGCTTGGCATTTGGCAACCACTCACGGTCATTGTCGGTCTCGGCACGTACCGAGGCCCAGCTTTCATGACTAAGTTTTGCTAAATTGAGCAACCGGACACGAACATCTTTGAGACGATCTGAATCAATTACTTTCCAATTCAGGAGATGAACCATCGCGATAGAATCGCCAATCGAGTTATCGACGAACCCAAGGGTCTGCGCGGGGGCCAGCAATTCATCTGCCATCGGCAGTCCCGCACGCGGGAAATAAACGTGCGCGGTCTTGTTAAAACTGGTCTCAAAATCAACCGAGAGGCCAAATTGCACCGATGCGGTGATAAACTGGATGTAACCACGAAGCCAAAGGATATCCGCTTTATCGAATGCGAAGTTTAAATCGGCGGCCGGCGCGGGTGCCGCATCGCCATTGAGTTTGGCAAGTATGAAGCCCAGCGATTCATTATCTCCGGCCTTGCTGTCGCCATTGATGTCAATTCTCACCTTGGTCAAATCAAGAGGAAATTTGCCCTCCCCCTGTTCGCCCTTGGCAAGCAGCGC
>JAYSWX010000104.1:0-9167 GCA_043717855.1 Phyllobacterium sp. | reverse complement strand
CCGAAACCGGCATCGCCACAGGAATGCGTCAATGCGGCTCTATCACAGTTGCGCTCACTGAGGACCGCAAAGAGGAGATTTACCGGCAGGCATCGCTGGCGCGTGCCTTCGATGTTGACGTTCGTGAAATTGAGCCACGCGAAGTCAAGGAAATGTACCCGCACCTCAACATATCGGATGTTGTGGGCGCGGTGCATCTACCCCTAGACGGGCAGTGCGACCCCGGCAACATTGCGCTGGCGCTTGCCAAAGGTGCGCGGATGCGTGGCGCGCAGGTGTTTGAACATACCAAAGTTACCGCCGTTTATAAGAACAATGGCCGCGTTACCGGCGTTTCATGGGCGCAAGGCGAAGAAACCGGCCGGATTGACGCTGATATTGTGGTGAATTGCGCGGGCATGTGGGCGCGGGATTTTGGCGCTATGTCCGGCGTTTCGGTGCCGCTGCACGCCTGTGAGCATTTCTACTTGGTTACTGAACCAATTCAAGGGCTTGGCCGCCTTCCAGTGCTGCGCGTGCCGGATGAGTGCGCTTATTACAAGGAAGATGCCGGGAAGATGATGCTCGGCGCTTTCGAGCCTGTTGCCAAGCCTTGGGGCATGGATGGCATACGTGAAGACTTCTGTTTTGACCAATTGCCGGAAGATTTTGCACATTTTGAGCCGATACTTGAAATGGGTGTCAACCGGATGCCTATGCTGGGAACGGCGGGTATTCACACATTTTTCAACGGGCCTGAGAGTTTTACGCCCGATGACCGCTATTATTTAGGGGAAGCGCCGGAACTGGGCGGCTATTATGTTGCGGCGGGCTATAATTCTATCGGTATTGTTTCGTCCGGCGGGGCTGGCATGGCGCTGGCGCAGTGGATTAATGACGGCGAGCCACCGTTTGACTTGTGGGAAGTTGACATCCGGCGGATGCAGCCATTCCAAAAGAACCGCCGTTATTTGAAAGAACGCGTCACCGAAACGCTGGGTTTGCTCTATGCAGACCACTGGCCATATCGCCAAATGGCGACATCACGCGGGGTGAGACGCTCGCCACTACATGAGCATTTAAAGGCTGAAAATGCTGTTTTTGGCGAGGTTGCGGGCATAGAGCGTGCCAATTGGTTCGCTGATGCTGGCCAAAAAGCGACATACGAATATTCATGGAAACGCCAGAACTGGTTTGATAATAATGCACGTGAACATATGGCTGTGCGCACCAACGTTGGGCTGTTTGATATGTCGTCCTTTGGCAAGATTGCGGTTGAGGGCAAGGATGCTTGCAGCTTCCTAAATCATGTTTGCGCTAACGAGATTGACGTTGAGAACGGTCGGATTGTTTACACCCAAATGCTCAATGAGCGGGGCGGGGTGGAGAGCGATCTGACGGTTACTCGTATTTCTGAAACGTCTTTTGTTATGGTCGTTCCGGCAGCGACTGTGCAGCGCGATTTGTTCTGGCTGCGTCGCCATGCTATTGATTTTGCTCACTTATTTATCCGTGATGTTTCCAATAGTGAGGCCGTAATTTGTATAATGGGTCCAAATTCGCGGGCATTAATGAACAAGGTTTCGCCCAATGATTTCTCTAATGAGGCGCATCCGTTCGGGACAATGCGGGAGATTGAAATTGGCATGGCGATAGCCCGCGCCCACCGCGTTACGTATGTTGGTGAGCTGGGTTGGGAGATCTATGCACCCGTGGACATGGCCGCCCATGTGTTTGAAACCATTAGAGAATCTGGCAAAGAGCTAGACCTGAAACTTTGCGGATTGCATACGCTGGATAGCTGCCGCATTGAAAAGGCTTACCGGCATTTTGGTCATGATATTTCGGACGAAGACCATGTGCTGGAATCAGGTTTGGGCTTCGCGGTGAAAACTGAGAAGGCCAATTTTATTGGAAAAGAAGCGGTTTTGGCCAAAAAAGCGACTGGATTGACCAAAAGACTGGTCCAATTTAGGCTTTTTGACAAGGAACCGTTACTTTTCCACAATGAACCCATAGTGCGGGACGGAAAGATCGTCTCGTTCCTCACTTCTGGCAATTATGGCCATGCGCTGGGCAGTGCAATTGGCCTTGGGTATGTGCCGTGTGAGGGCGAGAAGCCCGATCAAGTATTAGCATCAACTTATGAAATTGAGGTGGCGGGGGTGCGGTTTAGGGCGGAGGCATCGCTTAAGCCGATGTATGACCCGACATCGGAGCGTGTGCGGGCTTAGCCATGATTTAAAGCTAATCATATGTAAAATAACGATAAATCAAAACCACCAGATGAAATTTTGGTAGTTTTCCTCTGTCATTAAACTATCGAAAAGAAATGGCGCGCCCTAAGAGATTCGAACTCCTGACCCTCAGATTCGTAGTCTGATGCTCTATCCAGCTGAGCTAAGGGCGCGCATAACAGCACTAAATTTTCGTGCTTGCGCCTCCACTAAGGGGTGATTTGGCTAAAAGCAAGACAGTTTGAAATAAAAGTCGTAACACGCGAAAAAACTTGGTCGCCACGCGCATGGGGACTGGTCGGGAAGTGCACAGAAAGCGGTCGGCGATCACACGGAATTGATACAGAAAGCGTCCGGGAGTAGAACGGCCTTCGACTTTTCAGATTAACGGCTGCTCAGTTTGCTTTCAGCGTCGGGTTTTTGCGCTTCCACTCGGATATTGAAACAGGACGCTCCGGCAGGCGGATTTCAAAATGCGTACCCGTCGGCCTGTCGGCACGCAGCTCAATCGTGCCGCCATGAATTGTGACCAACTCGTGAGCGATGGCGAGGCCAAGCCCTGTGCCATCGGCGCGGCCTGAACCGCGAAATGCGGTGAACAGATTTTCCCGTGCTTTGGCTGGCAGACCCGGGCCTGTATCTTCAACGCCGATGACCACAAACGCGCCGATGCGCCCGCCGCTTGTGGTGAGGCGCTTGGGCTCGTCCGAACCCATTGAGGTGCTGGTCAGCGCTTGAATGGAATTGCGCACAAGGTTTGACAGCACACGAAACAGCTGGTCAGGATCGGCATCCACTTCCAGCTCGGGCGGTACAAGGTTGATTGTCTCAATACCCGCAGCGCGCAGCTCATCCAGTCCTAAAAGTTCATATACCTCTTGGACCAGCGGATGGACGCGCAGTCGTTTTAGGTTAGGTTCACTTTCCTGCGCCTTGCCATAGGCGAGCACACTTTCGGAAAAACTGACCGCGCGGTCCAGCGTGCGCAGCAAGCGCGGCGCCAATTTCTTAACTGCGGGATCATCGACATCAGCAAGCCTATCAGAGAGCAATTGTGCAGGTGCCAGCATGTTGCGCATATCATGATTGATCTTGGAGACGGCAAGGCCCAAATCTGCCAAATGCTTGCGTCCGGCCAATGTGCGCTGCAGTTCGCGCTGCATGGTTGCCAATTCCCTGCTAGCCACGCCGATTTCATCATCGCGCTTATCGACCATCATAATGCCAGCCGGATTTTCCGGGTTGGCAGAAAATTGCAACATGTTTTTGGTCATGTTACGGATGGGCACAATCATCATTTTACGAATGGCGTAAAACACCAGCCCTGCTGTGAAAATGGAAATCAGCAGCGACAGCAAAAACACATTGCGGGCATAAGCAAACAGGGCATCGCGCAAGGATTTGTCTGACAGGATAATCTCGACTTGCTTATCGCTGTGGCCAACGGGCGCTGCCACGCGGATGGTCCTGTCACCACCATTTATAATCGTGTCAAAAACATCGCGCACCGCCATCAGCGCATTGGTATCTTTGAGCATAACATTGCGCGCGACTTCCGGCGGCATTGTCTCGACTGCCAGCAAACGCGAAACGCCTTGCTCGCGCAGGACTATAGCCTTGGCGCCGGTGGCCATCAACACATCGTCCTGCATGTTGCGCGAGAGGCTCGCACTATCGCTATTGGCTAAAACAGCGGCGGCCACAGCCGCAGTGTTCACCTTGTCCTCCAGCCAGCGCATCCGGAAATTAGCGATTGAAGGAACGAAGATCAAAATTTCCGCAAGCATCACAAACAGGATTGTGAGCAGGATAAGTTTGGCCGAGAGGGAGCGCGGCGAACTGAGCGGCGCAGGCGCTATCTTATTTGCTGGTTCAGAACTATCCACGGCTTGGCTCCAGATGTGGTGCTTGTTTTAGGCGGAACAAGATGATTTGTCGCCGGGAGATTTTCTACAACTTAAAATTACACACAAAGCAGATTTGACTTGAAATCTGGCTCGTATTCGACAATATTAAAGTTATGGCAAACCAAGCGCAAACCAAACATCAAATTGTACGCTCCGCGACTACTGGTCAATTTATTGGTCGTACGAAGGATGGCATCGCAATTGCCCGGCCTGCGTTTCGGCCTGAAAGCTTCACAGTGCGGGAACTGGAGCGGGCTATTCGCGCTGTAAAGGCTAACAACACACGCCTCGCTGCGGGTTAATTTTTTGGCACGCCGCCACAAGCCGGTATTCATAAATTGCCCATTTGATGATGCCTATCGCCCATTTTTTCGAAGCATAATTTTTACTATTGTGCGCTGCGGATTCACGCCTCGTTGTGCGCTCGAAGTGATTGACGGTGCGGCAACCCGGATTTCTAAAATAGAGAAACTGATAGAGGATTGCCAGCTTGGCATTCACGATATTTCGCGCACGGAACTGGATGTTATCAATTCGCTGCCCCGATTTAATATGCCGCTTGAATTGGGACTTTTCCTTGGTGCCAAACGCTTTGGTGATGCGAAGCAGCGGCGCAAAAAGTGCTTAGTTTTGGATATATCGCGCTACCGGTTTCAAATGTTCATGTCAGATATTGCGGGGCAGGACATCGAAGCTCATGGCAATAGCGTAGAACAGCTAATTGATAGGGTGCGGGCATTTCTAAATAGCACCACCCGAACTGCGCCACTGCCAGCGGGCACAACGATTGCCGCCGAATACGCGGGATTTAATGCTACTTTGCCAGCAATTTGCGAGCGCTTGAAAGTCCGGCCTGATGGGCTTGAATATAAGGACTTCACTTGGATTGTCGGCGAATTTGTTGGTGTGGGAGGCGAAGCATAGGCCCGAAAACAACTTTATCCATTTATAACAAAAATCAGCTATAAATGGATAAACTTGGTATTATCGAGGCTATTTTGAATCCGGTGTACACAGGTCGTACGTCTGGGGAGACATGGTTAACTTGTAAAACTGCGCCTCACCCAAAAACCCGCAACCACCCAATCAACTTCCGCAATCTCGGGCTGCGCGCCAGCGGCGTATAATAGCTTGTGGCGGCGCGTTTGCCGACTTCGCTGAGCGTCGGATAGGGCGAGACGTAGCCGGCGATATCGCGCACGGTGTGTTTTTTGGATATGGCCAGCGCCCACATGTTTATCATCTCACCAGCATTTGCGCCGCCGATGGAGACGCCTAATATCAAGCCCTTGGGATTGGTGATGATTTTGACGAGGCCGCTGGTTTTATGCTCGGCCTGGGCGCGGTCATTATCGGCAAAGGCCCAGCGCAGCACTTTGTAGGGCTGCTTGGTTTTGATGGCGTCGGCCTCCGACATGCCGACCTGCGCCAGCTCCGGCTCAGTGTAGGTGGCCCATGGGATAATGGCGCGATTTTCTTTGACTGGCATACGGAACAGAATCGAGCGCACGACGAGACCGGCGTGATAATTGGCCATGTGGGTAAATTGCAGCGAGCCGGAGACATCGCCGATAGCGAAGACCTTGCTGTTTGTTGTCCTCATACCCTTGTCGACTGTGATGCCGAGGCGGGTGTAGGCAATGCCTGCCTTTTCCAAATCCAAGCCGCCCGTGTTGGCAACGCGGCCAACAGCGACGAGCAGCTTTGTGCCCTCGATTGAGGATTTGCCTTCCGGCGATTCAACATTTACCCGAACGCCTGTCTTGCCGCGCTTTTCTACGGAGATGACATTGGTTCCTTCACGCACGTCAACGCCCTCGGCACGCATCGCTCTAAGGACGATGCTTGATGTTTCGGGATCATCTTTACCGAACGCCTTCATGGCCTCAATAACAGTGACTTGTGAGCCCAGCCTGCGGTGCGCCTGCGCCATTTCCATGCCGATGGGGCCGCCACCGATGATGATGAGGTGGGCGGCGAGGCGTTGTTCCTCGAAGATGGTTTCGTTGGTGAGATAAGCGACATCGCCAAGCCCCGCTATGGGCGGCACGAAGGCGGATGAGCCGGTGGCGATGACGAAGCGGCGGGCTTTGATGTGAAACTCGCCAGCCTCGACGGTGCGCTTATCCAGAAACTTGGCAGGCGCTTGGATAACCTTGACGCCGAGCGCCGTGAAGCGTTCCACGCTGTCATTGGGGGCGATTTCTGCGATGACATCATGGACATGTTTCATTACGGCTTTGAAATCGACTTCCGGCTCAACAGGCTTGATGCCGAATTTGGCACCATTGCGCATGATATGGGCTTGCTTGGCGGCGGCGATCAGCGCTTTGGATGGCACGCAGCCATAATTGAGGCAATCGCCGCCCATCTTGCCTTTTTCAATCAGCACGACGGAAACGCCAAAGGCGGCAACGGCGGCTGCCACAGAAAGCCCGCCGGAGCCGCCGCCGATTACGCATACATCCGGCTTGAGAATTGTTGTCATTTCGATCCTTTATACCAGCGCACAAGTGTCGGGATAGCGGCGACAAATGCAAGGGCTGCGAAAGCTATGGTGATTTCCGGTGTTACAAGGGCCTTAACCGAGGGCGTGGTGCCGCTGGCGGCGGCGGCGTCGAGAACGCTGCCGACGCCTTCGCCCAAATAGCAGTAGGCAAAGGTACCGGGGAGAATACCAAAAAATGTCGCGATCACGTAGTCGCGGGTGCGCACGTTAAATAATGCAGGCGCAATGTTGACCAGAAAGAACGGGAACACCGGCGCGAGACGCAGCACGAAGAGGTAGTTCAGCGCATTTTTGGCAAAACCATCAGCAAAACTGGCGGCGCTGCCTTTGAGCTTTGCGCGCAGGAAGCCGCCGAAGCTGGATTTAGCAGCGATGAATAATATTGTTGCCCCCAAAGTGGCGGCAAAGGCGACCATGATACCCGCTTGCAGCCAGCCGAACAGAAAGCCGCCAAAAATTGTGAGCACCGAAGCCGCCGGAAACGAGAAGGCAACAACGGCGGCATAAACAACCATGAAAATGAGTGCAGAGAACAGCTTGTGATCGGCGACATAGGCCTGCAAAGCGCCGCGCTGCTCGCCAAGATAGGTCAACGATAAATAATGGTGCAAGCCGAAAGCATAACCAAGCGCCAGCCCGCCGAGCAGAACGATGAGCGGCGCAAAGCGCAGTGCGAGGGACTTTTGATCGGGTTGGTTTGTCACGTTCGTTGCAATTGCCATGTTTGGGATACCATAATTATAGTCGATGAGCGCCACTCTTCCGTCCTTCGGACCTTTAACGGGGAGAATACAGCTCGTTACCAACCATAGATGCACACAAAGCGCCTGCCCTACAACATGAATCCCGCGCCCTCACCGCCTGTTGTCGAGGGCACTAAAACGCCTCACCAAAGTGTGATTTTGGCTTGAAAAGCGCAGTGTTTGCGAATTGACTCTTGTCGCAGTTCTTCATATACACCGCGCGACGCTCGGATTCCGCATCCGGTGTGCAATGTTTATTGTGCATTTGTTGGGAGTCCCTGTTAAAAAACAGATCCAAGAAGGGCCGCACTCCGCGGTAGATAAATAACATGAAGCGCACTTACCAACCATCAAGGCTTGTTCGCAAGCGCCGCCACGGCTTCCGTGCGCGTATGTCCACCGTCGGTGGACGCAAAGTTATCGCAGCCCGCCGTTCAAGCGGTCGTGTGAAGCTGTCGGCTTAAGAATTATATTACCGGCCAAGGTTTAAAACTTATGGCAGGTGAAACCATATCTACTTTAACGGGCCGCTTGAAAAAGCGGTCCGAATTTTTATATGCACGTGGTGGAAAAAAGCTGCGCGGGCCGAACTTTTTGATCGAGACCATCAAACGGGACGATGAAAAGCCGGAAGCGCGCGTTGGATTTACGGTTTCCAAGAAGTGCGGCAATGCTCCACAGCGAAATCGCATTAAAAGGCGGCTGCGCGAGGCGGTTCGCCTGCATGTTGGCATCGACATGGCTCCGGGGAATGACTATGTAATCGTCGCCAGAGCCGAAGTGATTGGACTTCCTTTCCATAAGCTCGTTACGGATTTAAAGCGGCGCATCAAATCTTAAGCGCTTGAAACGGATTGAATACATGCAGCAAAATCGCAATTTCTATGTGACCATCGCGCTATCAGTGTTGATATTGATGGTCTGGCAAATTTTCTACATGAACCCGAAAATCAAGGCGCAGCAAGAGCAGGCCCGCATCGAGGCCACCCGCGTTGCAAGCGAGGCGACCAAGACCACTACCGCTGGCGGCGATATCAAGGCTCCCGCGACCGGTACGGAAGCGGCTCCAGCTGCAGGTGTGACGCTTGGTGATGCGCTGAAACAAGGTGCGCGCGTGATGATTGACACGCCAGCCCTAAAAGGTTCGATCAACCTTGTTGGTGCGCGCTTTGATGATGTGGTGTTGAAAAATTACCACGAGACCGTGGATGATTCGTCGCCGAGCATTCAGTTGTTGGCACCTGCGCCTGTACACAATGGCTATTTTGCAGAGCTTGGTTTTGCGGGCGAAGCTGCTGTTGGGGCGCTACCAGGCGCAGATACTGTGTGGAGTGTTTCCGGCAACACCACTTTGACGCCAACCGCACCTGTGACGCTGACATTTACCAATGACAAGGGACTGACCTTTAAGCGCACCATTGCTGTTGATAACCGTTACATGTTCACCATTGATGACAGCGTGACCAATGGCGGCCAAGCGGTTGTATCGCTGGCGTCATACGGCCGTGTCGTGCGCTATGAAAAGCCGGCAGTGGCTTCAATATATGTGCTGCACGAAGGCGCGATTGGTTATGATGATACCAATCATTTGCAAGAGTATAAGTTTGCCACACTGGAAAAAGACAAAGAAGTTAAGCCGGAGAAAGCCGCAAACGGTTGGCTGGGCATAACTGATAAATATTGGGCGGCCGCGCTTATTCCGACACAGAAAGTGCCACACCAGACAACTTATGCTTACTTTTCCGAAGGCCGGCCGCGCTATCAGGTGGATTATCTAACAGACGCCGTATCG
>JAYSWX010000103.1:0-23637 GCA_043717855.1 Phyllobacterium sp. | reverse complement strand
CCGTAGCGCGTTTCATCGCCAGTTCAGCATTACGCGAGGCAGCCTGCGCTGCCTGCACGGCAGCCTGCGCCTCAACCAAGCCCGCTTGTGCCGCACCTTTTTGCGCGGCAACACGCTCTAATGTTTTCGTATGGCTGGCAATCTGTGCCTCCGCCAAATCCAGCGCCAGCTGATAATCGCCATCATCAATGGTGAACAGCACATCGCCGACTTTAACGCTCGAATTTTCTACAGGACCTGCGCCCTTGATATAGCCGGAAACCTTCGGCGAAATCGCTGCAATATCAGCTTGGATGTAGGAATCATCCGTAGTGACCATGAAGCGGCCATCGGTCCAATAGGGATAAGCATAATTCAAAGCGACATAGGCGACGCCAGCCAGCAGCAGCGTAATTATCACTGGTTTGCGAAAGCTGCGCTGCGCAGGCTTTGCAACCTTGGCGTCATCGTTGGCAGGAGGCACAGTATGCGGCGCTTCATCCGGCAAAACGACGGGAATATGGCGCTCGGAAGCAGGAAATGGCTTCACTTCAGCCGATTTAGCGGTGGGGGCAACGCTCATAATACAACTTTCGATTTATGGTCTTATCGTGCCATTATCAGGATAAGATTGACATAGCCTTACGAAAGGGACTAAGCAACATAAATCGAACTGAACGGTTCGATATATTTTATCTTGAAGTGAATGAATGTGACCATCGCTGATAAAACGCTAATTTTAGACCAAGAGAGCGACAAACCGCGCTTGGGACGCCCTGTGTCGGCGGGGCAGGACCCTGCAAAACGCAACCAAATATTAGAGGGCGCTCACCGCGTGTTCTTCTCCATGGGTTTTGATGCCGCCAGCATGAGCGATATTACCCGTGAAGCGGGTGTTTCGAAGGGTACGATTTACGTTTACTTCACGAACAAGGAAGAGCTGTTCGAAGCACTGATGGACAATGAGCGCAACAAGATGTTCTCAAGCCTCACAGCGGTTCTTGAGCAGGCGACATCACTACGCCAAGCCCTGACGGATTACGGACGGTTGTTCACAGGTTTACTGCTATCTGAAAAAGGCATTAAGGCGCACCGGATTATGCTCGCCGTCGTAGAGCGTAAACCGGACTTTGGCGCACGCTTCTACGAGCGCGGCCCTCGTCGCGGATTTTTGCTGCTACGCTCACTTCTGGAAGGATTTGTGGCCAAGGGCCAATGCGTGATTGATGATCTTGATATAGCGACCTATCAATTTTCTGAGCTTTGCCTTGCCAAATTCTTCCGCCAACGGCTGTTTGGCTATCAAGCCGACGTGCCGCCGCAGGACGAAGTTGATTGCGTCATCCGCGCGGCTGTCGATGTGTTTATGAAGGTCTATGGCCGTGAAGATCTGGAAACGGGCGCGAAAATAGCCACCGTATAAGGTTTAATCTCAAATCCAAGATCTGTGGATTGAACCGCCTGCGTCGCCAGCGCACATTGCCAGAGTTTGGCCGTGCCTGGCCTTGGCAAATTGGCCGTCACGGTGCCTTCATTGCGATTAATAACGACGGCAATCTGATCTGCCTTGGCATTGCCAGTTGCAGGTAACGACAACACCAGCCCCAAGAAATGATTGGCCGGATTTTCCCACTCGCGGGTTTCCATCGGGCCACCATCGGCGCGGAACCACAAAATATCCGGCTCATCAAATCCCAGAGGGGCGTGGCCGGAAAGAAAAGAGGCAGACTGCAAAGCGCGGTGCTGCGAACGTAGCTTTGCCAGCGCCGCCACAAAATCCTCCAGCTCAACATCACGATGGGCCCAATCCAGCCATGTTATGGCATTGTCTTGTGCATAGGCATTATTATTGCCCCTTTGGCTGCGCCCGAATTCGTCACCTGCGGTAAGCAGCATCGTGCCACGCGAGACAAACAGCAGCGCCAGCATGGCCTTGGCATCAAGGCGGCGCATGGCGTTGATCGCAGGGTCGCTCGTTACCCCTTCCGCACCATGGTTCCACGAGAAATTCTCGCTATGGCCGTCCATATCATTTTCACCATTGGCCATGTTGTGCTTGCGCCGATAGGACGTGAGATCAGCCAGCGTAAATCCATCATGTGCAGCCAACAGGTTGACTGAACGGGTTGTAGCGCCACTGTCTTTGAAATAGTCTGAAGAACCGGAAAGCCGCGTTGCCAGCGCCCCTAATGTGCCGGCATCGCCGCGCCAGAACCGACGCACATCATCGCGGTAACGGTCGTTCCATTCCAAAAATTGTGGAGGAAATTGCCCCAACTGATAGCCGCCGGGACCAATATCCCATGGTTCTGCGATGAGCGTGGTTCCGGCTAAAACCGCATCATGGCGCATGGCCTCAAACAGCGGCGCGTGCGGAGAAAAACCCCGCGCCGTGCGGCCCAAAGTGGTTCCCAAATCAAAGCGGAAACCATCGACATGGCCTTGGGTAACAAAATGCCGGAGCGCCGCCATCACCAAATCACGAACCGGCGCGCGTTCAACAGCCAGCGTGTTTCCCGTACCCGTATCATTGACGAGAGCGCCGGGCTCATCGTTATGGTGGCGATAATACAGCGCATTATCTAAGCCGCGCAGCGAGAGAACCGGCCCGTAAAGATCGCTCTCTCCCGTGTGATTAAACACGACGTCTAAAATGAGCGCGATACCTTCTTTGTGCAACGCATCTGCCACAAGGCGCAAATCAGCAATGCCGCCGGGTGCCAAGCGCGGGTCAAGCGCTAGAAACGAAACCGGATTATAGCCCCACGCATTGGTGAGGTGGTGCGGCGATAAATGGCGCTCATCAATCCAAGCGGTAATAGGCATAAGTTCAACAGCCGCCACGCCCAGCTTCTTAAAATGCGCAATTGAAGACGGATGTGCGATTGCCGTGAGAAGCCCGCGCCCGGCTTCTGGAATTTCCACATTCAGCTTGGAGAAGGCTTTGACCGGAACTTCGTAAATCAGCCCGGCGCTCTGCACAGGCTGCGGCACACGTGGCTCTTGGGGAGCTAATTCTTCAAGAATGGCTTTGGGCGTAAACTTTGAAGTATCAACACCCTTCGCCCCAAGCTCCGGCGACCAGACAAATGCGCGGTCCAAGCGGGTTGCATGTGGGTCAACCAATAGTTTGGATATATCATAGCGGTGGCCTGCCCACGGTGCCCATTCACCATCCGCGCGGTAGCCATAACGCTGACCTTTGGTGATGCCTTGAACGTGGATGGTGAACAGCCCGCCCGGCGCGCGCGCCATCTCCAGCCGCATGGTTTCCGCCTCGCCGTTCTCGTCAAACAGGCACAGCCAGAGCGCATCCGCATGATGCGAAGCAACAGTAAAACGAACGCCGATTGCGTCAAACTCAAGTCCAGCGGCAAGATGCTTCATGTGATAACGGAAGGTTCCATTCGGCCGGTCTTGGCCTTGATCCCGGCAATAGCGTCGGCAGCGGCGGCAATATCGGCTAAAGCGACCTGCGTTTCAATGTTGTGATGTGCGGCATTTGGCTCATATTTTTCCAAGTAAACCCGCAGCGTAGCGCCCGATGTGCCCGTGCCTGAAAGGCGCAGCACCACGCGGGAGCCGCCAACAAACAAAATACGAATACCCTGATTGGCGCTCACTGAGCCATCAACCGAATCATGATAGGCAAAATCATCAGCTTTTTCGATTGTGAGACCGCCGAATTTCTTGCCCGGCAACGTACCCATTGCACCGCGCAGATCATCCATCAGGCCATTGGCCTTGTCGGTTTCCACCGCCTCATAATCATGGCGCGAATAATAATTGCGGCCATAGTCTTGCCAGTGCGAGTGTACGATTTCGATCGTGCTTTCGCCGCGCACGGCCAAAATGTTGAGCCAAAACAATACAGCCCAGAGACCATCCTTCTCGCGCACGTGGTCAGAGCCTGTGCCCGCGCTTTCCTCGCCACATATTGTAACTTTGCCCGCATCCAACAAATTACCGAAGAATTTCCAACCCGTTGGCGTTTCAAACATGGCGATGCCGAGTTTTGCTGCCACGCGGTCCGCCGCGCCAGATGTTGGCATGGAACGTGCAATTCCAGCGAGGCCGCGTTTGTAGCCCTTCACGAGCGTTGCATTATTGGCAATGATGGCAAGCGAATCAGAGGGGGTCACGAAAATGCCCTTGCCGACAATCAAATTGCGGTCGCCATCACCATCAGATGCCGCACCAAAATCCGGTGAGCTATCAGACATCATCAAATCGTAAAGATCATGCGCATTTACCGGATTTGGGTCCGGATGATGACCGCCAAAATCCGGCAGAGGGATGCCGTTGACCACAGTGCCCTTCGGCGCTCCAAGCAGGCCTTCAAAAATCGCATGAGCATAAGGGCCGGTAACGGCGCTCATAGCATCAAAGCGCATAGTAAAACCCGAGGCAAACTTCGCCTTGATGGCCGGAAAATCAAACAGGGTTTGCATCAGTTCGGCATAGTCCGCGACGGGGTCAATGACGTCAACACTCATTCCGGCAACATCAAAAGTGCCAAGTCTATCAAGGTCCAAATCAGGGGTATCAACCGTCAAATAACGGCTGATGGATTTGGTGTTGGCAAAGACTGCATCGGTGATTTTTTCCGGCGCAGGGCCACCATTACCGATGTTATATTTAATGCCGAAGTCCTCGGTCGGACCGCCTGGATTATGGCTGGCGGATAAAATCAGTCCGCCAAACGCATGATATTTGCGGATGATGTTGGAAGCCGCTGGCGTTGATAAAATGCCGCCTTGGCCAACCATCACTTTGCCAAACCCATTGGCCGCCGCCATGCGGATAACGACTTGGATTACCTCGCGATTATAATAGCGGCCATCGCCGCCGACCACCAAAATTTTACCCTTGAAGCCCTCCAAACTATCGAAAGTGGACTGGATAAAATTCTGTGCATAGTTGACTTGCGCAAACACCGGCACTTTTTTACGTAAGCCCGATGTGCCGGGCTTTTGGTCCATGAAGGGAGTGGTGGCAACAGAGGTAATCATAAGGCTTTGCTCTTCAAAAGTGAGTTGTAAAGATTATTGTAAACGCCCGCGCTGCGATCCCAAGAGACATCATTGCTCATGCCCGCCACCTGCATTTCCGCCCATGTTGGCTTGTCAGCAAACAGGGCGCAAGTCCGCGAAATCACATCATTAAGCGAGGCGGTATCGACGGGCGCAAATTGCAAACCCGTGGCTACTTTCATTGAAAGCGCAGCGTCATTGGCATCAATCACTGTATCGGCCAGACCGCCGGTGCGGGCAACAACCGGAACACAGCCATAGCGCAGCGCATAAAGCTGGGTGAGGCCGCATGGCTCAAAGCGTGATGGGATCAGTATCGCATCACCACCTGCCTGCATGAGATGCGACAGGCCCTCATCATAGCCAATAACCACACCGACTTTACCCTTATGACGCGCCGCGCAGGTGTGGAGCTGGCCTTCAATAGCGGCATCGCCGGAACCGAGCACAGCAAGACTTCCACCAAGCGCAACAATGGTGTCAGCAGCGGCTGACAGCAAATCCAGCCCTTTTTGCCAAGTGAGGCGGCTAATCACCACAAAAATCGGGCCTGAACCGGATTTAAGGCCAAAATGCTTTTCAAGCGCTTTACGATTCAAATTGCGCGAGCTTAGGGATTTTGCCGTAAATTGCTTGGCAATAGCCTTGTCCGTTTCAGGGTTCCATACAACAACATCAATGCCGTTGACGATGCCGTAAACCGAGGGCGAACGGGCATTGAGCAGCCCGTCAAGACCCATCCCGAACTCGGAAGAGCGGATCTCGCGGGCGTAGGTTGGCGAGACGGTGGTCACTGCCCATGCGGCCTGCAAGCCAGCCTTCAAATAGCCGACGCCACCAAAATATTCGATGCCGTCGATGCCGTAGGCATGGGCTGGAAGACCAAGCGCAGGGAAAATATCAGCTGCATAGCGACCTTGGAATGCCAGATTATGCACGGTTAAAATGCTCGGCGTGGCGTGTGCTTTGCCATATTTTAAGTAAGCAGGAACAAGGCCCGCCTGCCAATCATGGGCGTGCACAATATCCGGCACGAACCCTTGAACATCGCCCTCCGCAATACGCGCGGCAACTTGTGAAAGCGCACCAAAGCGCATCCAATTATCGGCCCAATCAACGCCAGCCGCATCGCCATAGATACCGCCGTCACGCATGTATAAATGCGGGGCATCAATGACGAATAGATCAAGCCCGCCGCCGTTAGCGGATAAAACTTTGGCCTCACCGCCCAAGGTATGGACGGTAAGGACCGTCTCAACATTTTGCATCGCCGCCATAACTTTCGGGTAGCCCGGAACCAGCGTCCGCATTTCCACGCCCTTGGCTGCCAATGCCGCCGGAAGCGCGCCCACGACATCCGCCAATCCGCCGGTTTTCACCAGCGGGTAAACTTCAGAGGCTACCGAAAGAACTTTGGTCATAGCTATCCTAAACGATCAATCATCGGCTGCGTAATCAAGCATATCCCCTTTTCCGAAATGCGGAAACGCTTTGCATCAAGAATAGGATCTTCGCCCACAACCAAGCCCTCGGGAATGACAACACCACGGTCAATCACCACTCTTTTGAGGCGGGCATTTCGGTTCACAATCACGTCTGGAAGCACAACCGCCTCTTCCAAAGATGAGAATGAATTGGCCCTAACACCTGTAAAAAGCAGGCTTTTACGCAACGAGGCACCGGAAACAATGCAATCGCCTGATACCAGCGAGGAGATCGCCGAACCGCGACGGCCGTCTTCGTCGTGCACAAACTTCGCAGGTGGCTTTATCTCGGCGTAGGTCCAGATTGGCCATTCCTTGTCGTACAAATCCAACTCTGGAGTGATGTCCGTCAAGTCAATATTGGCTTCCCAATAGGCGTCAATCGTTCCAACATCGCGCCAATAGGCCTCGCGCTCGAAGGAAGAACGGATGCAGGATTTCGCAAAACGATGCGCTACAGCTTTGCCGTTCGTCACGATGTAGGGGATGATATCCTTACCAAAGTCGCGTGATGAGCCGGGATCAGCGGCATCGCGCTTCAGCTCTTCCATCAGGAATTTTGTCTTGAAAACATAAATGCCCATCGACGCCAGCGCCAAATCCGGCTGGCCGGGAATTGCAGGCGGGTCTTTCGGCTTTTCGACAAAGGCGACAACCTGGTCGTTAGCGTCAACATGCATAACACCAAAGCCTGTGGCTTCCATGCGCGGCACTTCAAGGCAGCCAATAGTAACATCCGCATTTTGATCGACGTGCTGGCGCAGCATCAATTCATAGTCCATTTTGTAGATATGGTCGCCCGCCAAAATGATAATGTATTCAGGACCATAGCTCTCAATAATATCAATATTTTGGAACACGGCATCTGCTGTTCCGGCATACCATTGGTCTTCGGAAACGCGCTGGCTGGCTGGCAGAATATCGAAACTTTCGTTGCGTTCCGGCCGCAGGAAGTTCCAGCCGCGCTGCAAGTGGCGAATGAGTGAATGCGCCTTGTATTGCGTGGCAACACCCATGCGGCGGATGCCGGAATTGAGCGCATTGGACAGCGCAAAATCGATAATGCGGCTCTTGCCGCCGAAATAAACGGCGGGCTTGGCACGCATATCAGTCATTTCCATCAGGCGTGAACCGCGACCGCCAGCCAGCACATAGGCCATCGCATCACGGGCCAGTGGATGTGAATATCTTTTTTCCATATGGTCTCCTCCCAGAGTCCGAAGTTAAAAATTTAAGTCCAATAAAGCCTGTCGAGAACCAGTCGGCGCGTGCCCGAAACGGATACGGAGCGCGTGCGTACAGCGCTTGAGATCAATCTGACTCCCATACGAAGATAAGTGTGGCGAGCGGCGGGATGTTAATCAGCGCAGACGCAGGCTGGCCATTGAAGCCAGCACCATCAGCAATGATAACGCCGCCGTTGCCCTTACCTGAGCCGCCGTAAATTGTGGCATCAGAATTGATAACTTCGCGCCAGCGACCCTTGGCTGGCAGTGGCAAGGAATAGCCCTCGCGTGGTACGGGTGTGAAGTTTGTCACCACGGCTGCGGCGGGTGCATCGCCTGCAAAACGCGCCCATGCAAATACTGAGTTTGCCGAATCGTCTGCTATTAGCCAGCTAAAGCCTTCGCCTTCACAGTCGCGGCCATGCAGCGCAGGATAATCGCGATAAGCGTGGTTGAGATCACGGACCAGAAGCCGCACGCCCTCATGCGGTGCTTCGTTCAAATGATGCCAGTCAAGACCCCGTGCCTCGCTCCACTCTTGGCGCTGGGCAAACTCTTGGCCCATGAAGAGCAGCTTTTTGCCCGGATAACCCCACATGAAGCCATAATAGGCGCGAAGATTGGCGAACTTTTGCCAATCATCACCCGCCATTTTGGTGAGCAATGAACCCTTGCCATGCACCACTTCGTCATGGCTCAAAGGCAGTACAAAATTTTCTGAGAATGCGTAAAGAAGACCAAACGTCATCTCATTATGATGATGTTTGCGGTGCACCGGTTCGCGCTTCAAATATTCCAGCGTGTCGTGCATGAAACCCATGTTCCACTTGAAGCCAAAACCGAGACCTCCATCATAAACCGGCTTAGAAACGCCGGGCCATGAGGTTGATTCCTCCGCGATCATCATAAAGCCGGGACGTGCCGCATAGGCCTGCTTGTTGGCCTCTTGCAGGAAGCGCACCGCTTCCAAATTCTCGCGCCCGCCATGCTCGTTGGGAATCCACTCGCCTTCCTTGCGGGAATAATCGAGGTAGAGCATGGAGGCAACCGCATCAACACGAAGGGCATCGACATGGAAACGCTCGGCCCAGAAAATCGCATTGTTTACAAGAAACGAGCTGACTTCCTTACGGCCGAAATTATAAATCGCCGTGTTCCAGTCAGGATGAAAACCTTTTTTCGGATCAGCGTGTTCATAAAGCGCAGTACCGTCAAAGTTGGCAAGTCCGTGGCTGTCAGTCGGGAAATGGGCAGGAACCCAATCCAGTATCACGCCAAGGCCAACCTTATGTGCACCATCAACAAAGCGCGCAAATGCTTCCGGATCACCAAATCGGGCAGACGGCGCGTAAAGGCCCGTGGTTTGATAACCCCATGACGGGTCATAGGGATGTTCGGAAATCGGCAAGAATTCGATGTGGGTAAAGCCCATATCAACGCAATAAGGAATGAGCTGTTCGGCCATTTCATCAAATGACAAGAACGAACCATCGCTGCGGCGACGCCATGAACCGGCGTGCACCTCATAGATCGACATCGGCTGGCGCCGCGCATCCACACTTCCCCAGTGTTTCGAATGCGCCTCGTCGTGCCATTTATGATCGAGCGGGCGGGCAACCACGGACGCCGTATTGGGGCGAAGTTCGGACTGGAACGCAAATGGATCGGCCTTTAGCGGCAAGACGACGCCATCGCGGCTGACGATTTCAAACTTGTATGGCTCACCGGCATGAACTCCCGGAATAAAAATTTCCCAAATGCCTGTATCTATGCGGCAACGCATGGCGTGGCGGCGGCCATCCCAGCTATTAAATGATCCAACGACAGACACGCGCCGCGCATTGGGAGCCCAGACGGCAAAATGCACGCCTTGCGCACCCTCATGGCCCATCACATGCGCGCCAAGTTTATCAAACAGCCGCAAATGCGAGCCTTCTGCAATATAATAATCATCCATCGGCCCCAGAACTGGACCGAATGAGTAAGGATCAGCAAACGACCAATCGCCATGTCTGGCTTTGGCAAGGTAACGAACGGGTTGGCGTGATGTGAGGGACAACGATCCTTCAAAAATGCCGGCACCATGAACTTGGGTGAGCGTGCCGATAGGCTTACCATCAAGAGTATACGCTTCCAGCGTATCTGCGCCGGGTGCGAATACGCGGGCCGTCCAATTTTTATCGGAGCCGAATATGCCAAGAATTGAAAAGGGATCAAAATGGCGGCCCTGAGCAATAGCATCCAGCGCTTCCGCCATCTGGGTAGCACGCAAGGCTTCCGCTCTTGCTTCAGCTTTAGAAGCCGCTGTCTTAACTTTGGATACCATGGGTCATCCCCTCCCAAGGATGAAAGTAACGCCGAATTGAAAGCGGTTACAAGCGCTAAACGCCTACGCCGCCAACAAATATGCTCGACCACAAATTACATGCTGGCTGTCTATCAACCAGATTTACCAAACAACGCAAGGGCGTAGCCTGCATGTTAGCTATGCATTTATGCGCCGTTGGAACTGACAACCATGTCAGGCAGAGACAATATAGGCGTCGGCAGGGAAAATCCCCTCTGAACGCCAGAGTGAAATAGTAAACACTTTTCCATATTTTTTTATTACTAGTCAGACTAAAGCTGTCGTATCACTCACCTAGACGGGATTTCCGGCGGGGCATTATTATGGAAATATTCGACGTATTAGGATTTCGCTGGGATCGCTCCCTCATGCCAGCGCACGTTCCAACTCACTCCTTGGAGCGGGTGTGTTTTCGATTTCATAAAATGTTGCCGGAATTTGTTTGGGATGCCAGTTTTCTTGAGGGCAACCCGTTTACATTCCCGGAAGTGAAAACGCTGCTTGATGGCGTTACCATTGGCGGGCGAAAATTATCTGATCAAGAGCAGGTTCTCAATCTTGCGGAAAGTGCAAAGCAGCTTCTGGTATTAGTCCGGCAAGGTAAGTTTGCACTGGATAAGGCAACATTTGTCCATCTCCACAGTCTCGTTGCCCGTAATGAGGCGCTGGAGTGGGGCGTTTTTCGCGGCGAGGGCAAGGAAACAAATTACACGCCTGATGTCAGCCTTGGCGAGCAAGGCCGCCATAGCCCGCTTCCTACCATTTCGGGCGCACCGGTTTTGAACAATGTTTTCACTCAAGGCATTGCAGCATTGGAAACGGAAGTGCCAAACCGGTTCGAAAAGTCGCTGGCGTTCTTTTTATTCGGCGCGTTGCAGCAATTCTTTTTTGACGGCAATAAACGCACCTCTCGCTTTATGATGAACGGGATTCTCATGTGTGCGGGTATAGATGCTATCAGCGTTCCCGCCGCCAAAGCTCAAGAATTTAACGAAAAGATGGTCCGTTTTTATGTCGGCAAAGACGGCAGCGAAATGATGACATTTTTAGCAAGCTGCCATCCGGATGCGGGGCTTTTGACGTAAATTCATTCTAGCTGAGAAATCGCGTTATCTAGCCAAGTGATCTGTTTGTCTGTCCGTTCCTCGACTTTACCCGAACGGATGGTTGCGACCAATTCATGTGAGGCACCGCTGTTGTCGAAGATTAAACAATAGTCGGCGATGGCGACTGCGATAGGCAAATTGGCAAAAGTTTTATCAAAGCGGCGGATTTGATGTTCCACAGGGATGTCGTGACCGCCCGAACGAACGCGCTTTGCGACGCGGTCAATAGAATAGGCAACGCTTTCAACACCGACAAATACAAGGTTTACCGTAAAACCCGCCTCCTTTGCTCGCCTCATTGTGTTTAGGATTTCAGAGCTGGACAGGGTGGATTCGCGTGTGAACGTTTCGCCATTGTCGATATATCTGCGGCATCGCTCCAGCGCTTCCCGACCAGCTCGATAGTCTCTTGTATTGTCTGGGCCTTCGAGGCTCTTGGCGATAACGTCTGGATTGAGAAAAACACTCGTTCTAATACCCAGAAACCCCAACTCTTCAAAAATCGTTGATTTACCGGAGCCATTCGGTCCAGCAATTACAGTTAGCTGTGCACGGATAATATCACCCAAGGCAATTATGCTCCTGAGTTCGCGTGATTTTACGATATGCTGTTTGGGTCCAAAACTTGAAAACATAGACATGACGTATCCTTGTAATAGGAGCACGTCCTGCGCTAAGTTGTTGACAAGTTGAGCAGAGGCGTAAGCTAACGACTCGCATCAATGTTGATAGGTTATCAATTTTGGGGTATTCGTAAAGCAATTTAATTGACGACACCAATTCTACTCGGCCGCAACAAGTGCGCCGTCGTTTGGCCGATTCATTGTCTCTGTAAACGAGCCATCAGGCCATTCCCACATTGATCTACCGTCATGTTTGACCGGCCAGGGTTCGCCTGCTGAAAATGACTCGCGCTTTCGTCGCGCCACGCCTTTTTGGACTATGGCCTCAATCTCACGGGGTTTCAGTCCCCATACTTTGATATCACTTGTCATGCGTTTTACCTCATAACTGTAGGTGGACTATATCTCAGGTTTAGACACGCTCCAAATAAAAAAGGCGCGGAAGACCGCGCCTTTCAAGATTATATGTAAACGCTATTAAACGTAACGATTGACGATGTTTTCCAATAGTTCCTGCTTGCCGGAGCGTGGCTGCGGGTTGATGTGATCGGCCTCAACGCGGGCTGCAATTTCTTCCAGCGAGCGCTTGCCGGAGAGCATAGCTTTGGCTTCCGCGCTGTTCCAACCGGCATAACGATCTTCAACTTGGGCAATGAGTGCCTTGTCTTCATACATTTTTGCCGCCGCTTTGAAGGCGCGGGCGCAGACGTCCATGCCGCCGATATGGCCGATCAACAGGTCTTGCGGGTCAATTGATTGACGGCGCAGCTTGGCATCAAAATTAGTACCGCCAGTCTTCAAGCCGCCGCCTTTAAGAATTTCATGATAGGCCAGCGCCATTTCCGGCACATTGTTCGGGAACTGGTCAGTATCCCAGCCGGACTGGTAATCATTGCGGTTCATATCAATCGAGCCGAGGATACCCAGCGAAACGGCAGTGGCGATTTCATGCTCGAACGAGTGTCCAGCCAAAATCGCATGGCCCTGTTCGAGGTTGAGCTTCACTTCCTTTTCCAAACCATGACGCTTCAGGAAGCCGTACACCGTTGCCGTGTCATAGTCATATTGATGCTTGGATGGCTCCTGCGGCTTTGGCTCAATGAGGATTGTGCCCTTAAAGCCAATCTTGTGCTTATATTCGACCACCAGATTGAGGAAGCGGCCCATCTGCGCGTCTTCACGGCCAAGGTCGGTATTCAGCAGCGTTTCATAACCCTCGCGGCCGCCCCATAGCACATAGTTTTCGCCATTGAGTTTCATTGTGGCATCGAGACAGGATTTCACGGTTGCGGCAGAATAGGCAAATACATCAGGATCGGGATTGGTGGACGCGCCGGACATAAAGCGGCGGTGCGAGAACATGTTGGCTGTGCCCCACAGCAGCTTCACACCGGTTTCTTGTTGCTTTTGGGTAAAAATATCGACGATGGCTTCTAAATTCTTGCGGCTCTCGGCAAACGTTTTCCCCTCAGGGCGGGCGTCCATATCGTGGAAGCAATAGTATGGCGCACCGAGCAACGTGAACATTTCAAACGCCACATCGGCCTTTAGTTTGGCGTCAGTCATTGTCTCGCCAAACCACGGGCGCTCAAAAGTTTGGCCGCCAAACGGGTCGCCGCCCTGCCACGCAAATGAATGCCAGTAGGCAACAGCGAAGCGCAAATGCTCTTCCATGCGCTTGCCCATAATGATTTCGTCTTTATTGTAATGACGGTAGGCAAGCGGGTTAACGCTATCGGCACCTTCAAACTTGATTGGCTGTACATCACCGAAAAAACCCGTGTTCATTGTTGAACTCCTTTAATGGCTGCATAATGGGATTTATATTTTTCATGAGCGGCGCTGTAGGCATCAATCAGTGATGCATCCGGCTCAATGGTTCGCTCCGTGCGGGGTGGTTTGCAGACCTCAAACGGGTCTGCATTGGTGGCAGCGATAAGCGCCAAACGCGCCGCGCCAAATGCTGCGCCGAAATCGCCTTCGGCAGGAATATCAACAGGCATTCCAAGTGTCGTGGCGATGATTTTCAGCCAATAGTCAGAGCGTGACCCGCCGCCGACAGCCGTCACACGGGTGAGCTTGGTTCCCGCTAATGCCAGCGCATCAAGGCTGTCACGGATGGCAAAAGCAACACCTTCAACGACGGCTTTGGTGAGGGCTATATGGCCTGATTCGTGGCCTAATCCGGTAAACGCGCCGCGAATGCTGGCGTCATTGTAAGGTGTACGCTCACCGGAGAGATAGGGCAGGAAGGTCACGGGGCCGGGGGCTTGCAATTCAACGCCGAGTGATCCGGTCAGCGACGCCGCATCGCGGCCTGTCAGCATCGCTAGCCAGTTAAGGCTATCGGTCGCCGACAATATCACCCCCATCTGGTGCCAAGTGTTGGGAACCGCGTGGCAAAACGCATGAACGGCACTTTCAGGGTTAGGCATATATGTGGCGTTGGAGGCAAACAGTACGCCCGATGTGCCGAGTGACACAAATGCGGCGCACGGCGCTACCGCGCCGATGCCGCAAGCGGAAGCTGCGTTATCGCCCGCGCCACCGGCAACAACAACATTGGCCTTCATACCCCAGCGCGCGGCAAGTTCCGGCCGCAATGTGCCGGAAACATTTGTGCCTTCTACAAGACTTGGCATTTGGCTTTCGGTAAGCCCGGTGGCGGCCAAGAGCTCATCATCCCAGCAGCGCTTGCCGGTATCGAGCCATGATGTGCCCGCAGCATCGGACATTTCCGAAACATGTTCGCCCGTCAGCCAATGGCGCAGGAAATCCTTCGGCAATAGAACTTTGGCGACCTTAGCGAAAATCTCCGGCTCATGGCGCGCAACCCATAAGAGTTTTGGCGCGGTGAAGCCGGGGAATACGATGTTGCCCGTCTTGGCACGGAAAATCGGGTTGGCATCCATTTCATGGGCTTCAATATGGCTGCGCGTGTCGTTCCATAGGATGCACGGGCGCAGCACTTTATCGGCCTTGTCGAGCAATGTCGCTCCGTGCATGTGGCCCGACAGGCCAATGCCTGCAACGTCTGCCAGCAAGATGCCATGCTTGGCTTTCAACTCATCAATTGCCGCGCTCGTCGCGACAACCCAATCGGCGGGCGCCTGCTCCGACCAGCCGGAATGCGGCCGCGAAACGTCGGTATGATGGGTGGCAGAGGCAAGGATTGCCTGCTGCTCGTCCATTATGATGATTTTGGAACTGGATGTTCCTAAATCGATGCCAAGAAAAGTGCTCATGTCGTTACTTTCGGGAGAGTTTAAGAAACGTCGGCGAATATCTCGTCGTCCACGATTACGGATGAGGTGGTGACGGCGGATGAAATTAATTCATCGACCGCATAAAGCGCGATCATCGTAGCGCCGCGCCGGATGAGCGGCATTTCAGAATCGAAAATCTCAAAATCAAAATGATTGGTAAATGCGCCAGCGTTAGACTCCGCAATGCAGGCGCGGATGTACGGCTCGGCTATATCAAACGCTGCCGTTCCGGACCCGACAAAGGCAATCGGCACAGGATCGATCAGCGCAAACAATCCTGCCAGACCCGAGCCGATGGCCTCAGCAGCCTGTTTAAACGCGCGGCGTTCCGGGCCATCGGATACTCGGGCTTTTTTTGCCAAGCTGCGCATATCAAGCCCGGAAAGCTCCACCGGCGGCAGTGTATCTTCCGGCAGGCCATGGGCACAGCGCCAAATCGCATAATCGCCCGCATACGCCTCAATACAGCCGCGCGCCCCGCAGCGGCATAGCGCTCCGCCATGACGATAAAGCATATGGCCAAATTCCGCCGCCGACGAGTGCCTGCCGGTAAACAGGCGGCCATTGAGATAAAGCCCCATGCCGATGCCATGCGACAGCAAGACCGCAAGGCAGTCTTTGCCGTAACGCTCCGGGTTTAGCGCGCGCAGCGCCGCCGCAATCATCGAACAGTCATTGGCCACTGTCACCGGACAGCCAAACTCTGATTCCAGATAAGCAGCCAAATGCACGTTGCGTCCAGACGCAATAGGAGACCACAGAAGATCGCGGCTCTGCGCATCTGTGCGGCCTTGTATGGCGACAACGATAGCGGCTGGTTGCTCCACATTGGCATTAGAAAGTGTCATGCGCATAAGGCGTGAAAACCGTGCTAACAACTCTTCGCCGGTACAGCCAGCTGTCGAAAAGCGATCCTCAAGCCCGTTTATCATCGCGCCCGAATAATCGCAGATGCCAACCGAAAGCTGATTATGCTGCAATTCAACAGATAAGACATGCGCTTTGGCAGGATTTAGGGCCAGCGCAATTTGGGGCCTACCCCGGCGCGGGCCAGTGGATTCACTTTCTGGAAGTTCCAATAAAGTGTCTTGGGAAAGTAAATCTGAGGTAATGGCAGAAACAGTGGACGGCGATAAGCCGGTAGAAGCAGACAAGTCAGTACGTGACATCCGCGCTTGCCCACGCAGCGCAGACAAAATCAATGACCTGTTCTGGCGACGGACCAAGTCCGACCCGGCCTTTACTTGCACGATATTCCATCCTCCAGAAGCGGCTCATATCTCTCCCAAAAACAGAGCCTGCGAGTGCTAGCTAAAATGAACACTTGAAAACAATCTTGACACAGGATTAAATCTGAGTCACTAATTATTTCGGCCCTCGAAATAAAGAGTGGTTGGCGGATGGTGAGCGGAGTTTTACCTATCGCTGGAATTAAAAAAAACATGTGCCTATAGGCACCGGGAGGTTCTAATGAAGAAATTAACCGCAGCCCTTTTGGGCGCTGCATTTGCAATGTCGTTTGGCGGCGTTGCTCTTGCTAAGGACAAGACAATTGCTGTTTCTTGGAAGACATTTCAGGAAGAGCGCTGGAAGACTGACGAAGCCGCCATCAAGGCTGCCGTTGAAGCCGCTGGCAATAAGTACATTTCCACCGATGCTCAAGGCTCTGCTCAAAAGCAAGCAGCTGATATCGAAGGCCTGATCTCGCAGAAGCCAGACGTTGTTATGGTTGTTGCATTTGACTCAGACGCTATCTTGCCATCGATCAAGGCACTATCAGATGCCGGCATCAAGTCGATTGCCTATGACGTACAGTTCGAAGATCCAAATGCACTCTACATTACGTTCGATAACGTAGGTGTGGGCCGCATCATTGCTCAGGAAATCCAGAAGGCTAAGCCAGAAGGCAACTTCGCCTTCATCAAGGGCGACAAGGGTGACCCGAACGCAACGTTCCTCTTTCAAGGCATGATGGAAGTGCTCAAGGCGAGCATTGACGACGGCAAGATCAAGAACGTCTGTGAAACCTTCACTGACGGCTGGAAGCCGGATGGCGCCCAGAAGAACATGGAACAGTGCTTGACCTCGACCGGCAACAAGATTGATGCCGTTCTCGCTGAAAATGATGGCATGGCATCCGGCGTTGTTGCTGCACTTACTGCTCAGGGTATGAGCGGCATTCCAGTCGGCGGTCAAGATGGTGACTTGGCTGCAATCAATCGTGTTGCTCTTGGCACACAGACCGTTTCGGTTTGGAAGAATGCCTCAGATCTCGGCAAAGTTGCCGCTGAAGCGGCTAACGCCTTGGCAGACGGTACTGATGTAACAGCAATCGCAGGTGTAGCCAAGTTCGCTGGCGGTAAGAACAAGGTGGAAATGAATTCCATCCTGCTCGCTCCAACACCGATCACCAAAGAAAACGTCAATGTTGCCATTGACGCTGGCCACATCACTAAGGACCAGGCTTGCGCAGGCGTTACAGCCGGTGCCGTTCCCGGTTGCTAATCTTTAGTTCCTGAAAAACTATTGAAGCCGCGCCGCTTTCCAAAGCGGCGCGGCTTTTGTCTAATAATGAGTCAGATGGGAGGGAGACCCAATGTCGCAAACGGGCAACAGCAGCCAGACCCCTGCATTGCAGGCGGAAGGGCCAATCAAAAGATTTTTTCGCGCTACAGAAATTGACATGCGTATGCTGGGCATGATTGTGGCCTTGCTGCTGATCTGGTGCGCCTTTGACTTCGCCAGCGGCGTCTTGCGTGGCAATTTCGGGGGACTGCTGGGCGGATCATTCTTGACCCCGCGCAACATCTGGACCCTGTTGGTCCAGACATCGTCCATTGCGGTCATGTCCACCGGTATGGTGCTCCTTATTGTGATGCGCCAGATCGACCTTTCCGTTGGCTCAATGCTCAGCCTCGTGGCTGTTGCGGGTGCAGTTCTGCAAGTCTTCAAGCTTGGTCCGCTATTTGGCGTCGGTCATCCGGCTATCTGGATGCTGGGCGTAATAGCCGTTATCACACTTGGCGCGGCCATCGGTGCTTTTAACGGCTGGCTGACTGCTTATGCCCAAATTCCGGCATTTATCGTTACGTTAGGCGGATTGATTGCCTATAGCGGCGTTGCCTTTCTTTTGGCGCGCGGGGAAACCGTGGCCCCGATGGATAAAACCTTCGAAATTTTCGGTGGCGGCATTCCGTTGAGCTGGCTTGGGCCAAAGTGGAGCTGGGTTTTGGCACTATTGGCCTGCGCCGGTATTGTCTATGCCATCGTCAATGGCCGTCGCCAGCGTCAGCGCTTCCATTTTCCGCTGCGTCCCATATGGGCAGAGGTATTTCTGGTGATTGCCGGCAGCAGCGCAGTCCTGTTTGTAACCCATGTGATGAACTCATACCCTTGGCCGTTTAAATTGATCGAGTATTATGCCAAGGCCAATAATGTCACCATACCGTTCGGTGTTGAAGATAAGAATGGCAGTGCAGTATGCTTGGCAGCCGAGAAGGTCGTACGCTGCGCAGATGGATTGATTTATTACACTGGTTATTCGGTGCCGGTGCTGGTGGCGCTGGCTGTAGGTTTGGTGATGACATTTATCGCCACGCGCACACTCTTTGGCCGCTATGTCTATGCCATTGGCGGAAATCCGGAGGCAGCCGAACTTGCAGGTATCAACACCAAATGGATGATCGTAAAAGTATTCGCACTGATGGGAGCGCTGGTGGGTATCTCGGCGGTTATCTCATCTGCCCGCCTCAATGCAGCAACCAACGCGCTCGGCCTGTTCAATGAACTATACGTCATTGCGGCAGCGGTCATCGGTGGCACGTCACTCGCTGGCGGCGTAGGCACAATCTACGGCGCAATGCTCGGTGCGTTGCTGATGCAGTCGATTATTTCTGGCATGTCGCTGCTCAACTTACCGACAGCTTACCAAAGTATCGTGGTTGGCGTCGTTCTTGTGATCGCCGTCTGGCTTGACCAGATTTACTCGCGCCGTGTGAAGTAAGGGAGACTTAATATGAGCGTAGCCAATCAAACGATGTCATCCCTCACTGCACCTGATCGCGGCGCGCCGTTGGTTGAAATGCGTGATATTTCCATCGCATTCGGCGGCATTAAGGCTGTCGATCATGCCACGGTTGATGTCTATCCGGGCGAAGTTATGGCCCTTCTTGGCCATAACGGCGCGGGCAAATCCACGCTGATTAAAATGTTGTCCGGCGCTTACAAGCGTGACCACGGCAAGATTTTTATTGATGGCCAAGAGGCGCATATCACCAACCCGCGTGACGCCAAGGCTTATGGCATTGAGACGATCTACCAGACGCTGGCACTGGCTGATAATATTGATGCCGCAGGAAATCTCTATCTTGGCCGCGAACTGAAGACTCCATTCGGCACGCTGGATGACGTGGCAATGGAAGCTGAAGCGCGCAAAGTTATGGGCCGTTTAAACCCGAACTTCCGCCGCTTTAAAGAGCCTGTTAACAAGCTCTCTGGCGGCCAGCGCCAGTCCGTGGCGATTGCCCGCGCGATCCTGTTTAACGCGCGCATTCTGATTATGGATGAGCCAACAGCAGCGCTTGGGCCCCAGGAAACCGCGCAAGTTGGCGAGCTCATCAAGCAGCTCAAGGCCGACGGTATCGGCATTTTCCTCATCTCGCACGACATCCATGATGTGTTTGATCTGGCAGACCGCGTGTGCGTGATGAAAAACGGCAAAGTCGTCGGCACAGCCTTCACCAAGGATGTGACGGGAGATGAAGTGCTGGGCATGATTATCGCCGGCAAATGTCCTCCTGGTGCCATTCCCGGCCCCGGCGCACTGGCAATGTAACAGTGGCGTATCTATCTACAGACCGGCGGGAGTGATCCCGCCGATTTTTTGCTGTCTTGATGTTTTTGATTTATTGAACTACATAGCTGTAGCTACAGATTGGTAAGTTATGAATTGGCTTTGGGATGACGCAAAAGACAAGGCTAACTTCAGCAAACACGGCTTAAGTTTTGCGACGGCGCAGCTTATTTTTGACGATCCCTTGGCCCTGAGCCGCGTTGATGAATTTTCTGACGAAGAGCGGTGGCAAACCGTAGGGCGCATCGGTGTGGTAACACTATTTGTTGTTCACACGATGTCGATAGCCAACGGCGATAAGGGCCGCGTCATCAGTGCGCGAAAGGCAACAGCGCATGAAAGGAGATCCTATGAAGAAGGCACATTCTGAAACACTGACAGCAAGCCAACGTGCCGAGCTAGATGCGCTGGCGGCAATGGCTGACGATAAGATTGATACGAGTGATGCCGCTGAAGTGCGGGATTGGTCTGATGCCAAGCGAGGTGTTTTCTATCGGCCCGTTAAGCAGCAACTTACACTGCGGCTTGATGCTGATGTCATTGATTGGTTCAAGCGACAGGGTGAGGGCTATCAAAGCCGCATCAATGCCGCGCTGCGTGCGCATGTCGGGCGCAAAGTTGGTTAGTTTGGATAACGTCGTCAATCACACTCGAATCAGCTAAATCAAGTCATGGTCTTTGGGTTTCTCCGCACCGCATTCAAACCAACCCCTGCCGCGCCTATTGAGCGCGCGCATCAGGTGGGGAAGCGTACGCTTATTCTGCGCGTGGTCGAAAGTGCACGTGCCAGCCGTCTGACGCTGCGCATTGACACAGGCGGGCGCGCGCTTAAAATCACAGTGCCTACGGGGATGCCATCACGCGAAGTCGAAAATTTCCTTGCCCGCCACCAAGGCTGGCTCGAAACCAAGCTGGCTAAATATCCCGACAAACCAAAGCTGCGCCCCGGCGTGAAGCTGCCCGTGCGCGGCGTCAATCATCTGATTTTGCACGAGCAAGCCAAACGCGGCAGCGTCGAACAGGCGCAGGATGAGGACGGTCCCTATCTTCTGGTACACGGCGAGCGCGCACACTTACCCCGCCGCCTGTCTGACTTTCTGAAAAAACAGGCCAAAATCGACATTGAACCCATGGTGCTTGAGCTAGCCAAAAAGACCGGAAAAAAAGTCAAAAGCATCAAGTTCAAAGATACCAAAAGCCGCTGGGGGTCTTGCTCGTCGGATGGCAACCTATCCTTCTCATGGCGCATCATGATGGCTCCAAGACTGGTGATTTTCTATCTGGTCGCCCACGAGGTGGCGCATCTCACAGAAATGAACCACGGCCCGAAATTCTGGAAATTGTGTGAAGAGCTATGTCCGGAAACGAATAAGGCCAAAGCGTGGTTGAAGAGGAATGGTCCGGCGCTGCAGAGTATTGAGTTTTGATTTCCATTCAAATGGAAATCAATGTAAAGGTGCATATTCTATTGATTTATTGGGGCCGAAAACATGAAGTTCATTGCACTGGATGTTGAGACTGCAAACCCAAATATGACGTCAATATGTTCAATAGGAGCAGCCGTTTTCGAGGGCAACAAAGTCGTATCCGAGTTTTACACATTGATTGACCCAGATGATTACTTTGCTCCTCCGTACGTTGGCGTCCACGGTATAAGTCAGGAAATGGTCGTCGGCTCCCCTACCTATTCGCAAATAGCAAGTAAACTCAGCGATTTTTTAGGCGATTCTATTGTCGTCACACACACTCATTTTGATCGTGTTTCTATCCACCAAGCCTCCCGTCACTGGGAGGTAGCGCCACCACGCTGCTCTTGGCTTGACTCTGCAATGGTGGCGCGTCGAACTTGGGAGGAGTGTGCCAAAAGTGGTTATGGTCTTGCCGCCGTTTGCAAACAAATCGGATATGATTTTCAGCATCATCATGCTTTAGAAGATGCTAAGGCAGCAGGGCAAGTGATACTAGCTGCGATGAAAGAATCGTCTCTTGATATGACAGGCATTCTCCAAAGAATTCGCCAGCCGATCAACCCAGATGATAGTGTTTCAAATAACAAAGTCAAACGCGCTGGGAAAATAGATGGATCACTTAATGGTGAAGTAATTGTCTTCACCGGAGCACTCCACATCCCGCGTAAAGAGGCCGCTGATTTAGCAGCAGCGGCAGGCTGCGATGTTGACGCTGGCGTAACCAAGAATACCACACTGCTTGTAGTTGGGGACTCTGATGTTGCGAGTTTCGCTGGCTTCGAGAAAAGTGCAAAACATAGAAAAGCAGAAGAATTGATCTTAAAGGGTGTTCCAATCAGAGTTATTCGAGAAACTGACTTTCGCGAACTCATTACGCTAGCTTGATGTTTGACAGCATTTCAAAAGCACCCATAAGGCTAGAGTGCGCTTATGATTTAAAAACAGACCAATTACTTCCTTTTGCCCGCGAAGCTCTTTAAGTCCACCACATGAAAAATGTAGCGATTATTGGTGGTGGGCCGGCTGGTTTGATGGCCGCCGAAGTGCTTTCAGCGCAGGGCATTCAGGTATCTGTTTTTGAAGCCATGCCGACGGTCGGCCGCAAGTTTTTGTTGGCTGGCAAATCTGGTCTAAATCTCACTCACGCTGAGCCGCAAGAAAAGCTGCGTAGCCGATACAGCGCGGCCAGAGAATTTCTCCGGCCAGCCCTCAATGCCTTCACCTCAAAAGATATTTCCGAGTGGGCGCAAGGTTTAGGCGTCGAGACCTTTGTCGGAACATCCGGTCGCATCTTTCCAAAGGTCATGAAGGCGTCTCCGCTATTGCGGGCGTGGCTGGCACGGTTGAAACAGCAAGGTGTTCACATCCACACACGCCATCGCTTCACAGGGTTTAGCGAGCAGGGCGTAAGCCTTGAAACGCCGGACGGCATCGTTGATTTTCAGTGCGACGCGGTGCTGCTGGCGCTTGGTGGGGCAAGCTGGCCAAAGCTCGGATCAAATGCGCACTGGGTGAACTTGCTGGAGTCCAAGGGCATCAAAATCGCGCCATTCCGGCCTGCGAACTGCGGGTTTGACATCAACTGGAGCGAAGATTTTCGCCAAAAATATGCGGGCGCTCCCGTAAAGTCGGTAACGGCGACCTCTGATGCGGGCACACTAAAAGGCGAGTTTGTGGTTACACAAAATGGCGTGGAAGGTAGTTTGGTCTACGCCCATGCAGCGGCACTGCGTGATAGGCTTGAACTGGTTGGACATGCGGACTTAGTTCTTGATTTAGCGCCTGACAGGACTGCCACCCGCATAGAAAACGACCTAAGTAGGCAGAAATCAAAAGAGTCTTTTTCATCGAAGCTACGCAAGGGGACAGGCCTCGAAGGGGTCAAGGCTGCGCTGCTGCGCGCGTGCGTTACGGATGCCAATCAACTCGATTCGCAAGCGCTGGCCAGCGCGATCAAAGCCCTGCCGCTACCAATTGCTCGGCCTCGCCCAATCGAAGAGGCCATCTCTTCCGCCGGGGGCATTCGCCTTGAAGGGCTTGATGATAATTATATGCTCACCGCTATGCCCGGCGTGTTTGCCGCCGGCGAGATGCTCGATTGGGAAGCGCCGACGGGAGGCTATCTACTCACCGCCTGCCTTGCAAGCGGACGCATGGTGGCGACAGGCATTGCCAATTTTCTAAAATCCCGTTGATTTATCTCGACTCTGTAGCACTGCCGCACTATTTCATCAGTATGCGCTCATCACCCC
>JAYSWX010000102.1:0-3656 GCA_043717855.1 Phyllobacterium sp. | reverse complement strand
TTGTTGCGCCTTCGCCCCATGGGTTGGCACCGGCAACGCGCTTCTTGGAGAAGGCTTCCCATACGCCAAACAGGAACACGAACACCGCAGCTGCGGACAGATATGAACCGTAAGACGATACCTGATTCCAGCCGGCAAAAGCATCCGGATAGTCGATGTAGCGGCGCGGCATACCTTGCAGGCCAAGGAAATGCTGGGGGAAGAACACGATGTTCACGCCAATGAATGTCATCCAGAAATGCATGGATGCGATGGTTTCATTGTACATGTAGCCAGTCATCTTCGGGAACCAATAGTACCAGCCAGCGAAGATTGCGAAAACCGCGCCCATTGAAAGCACATAATGGAAATGGGCCACCACGAAGTAAGTGTCATGGACAACGCGGTCAAAACCGGCATTGGCGAGCTGAACGCCTGTCACGCCGCCAAGTGTGAACAAGAAGATGAACGCAATGGCCCACTTCATTGGCGCTTTGAACGAGATCGATCCGCCCCACATTGTGGCAATCCACGAGAATATTTTTACGCCCGTAGGAACCGCTATAACCATGGTGGCGAACACGAAGTAGCGCTGTGTGTTGAGCGACAGGCCCACAGTGTACATGTGATGTGCCCAAACCACGAAGCCAACGACGCCGATGGCGACCATGGCGTAAGCCATGCCGAGATAGCCGAAAATTGGCTTCTTGGAGAAGGTCGAAACAATGTGGCTGACAATGCCAAAGCCTGGCAAGATCAAGATATACACTTCCGGGTGACCGAAGAACCAGAACAGATGCTGGAACAGGATCGGGTCGCCGCCGCCTTCGGGCGCGAAGAAGGCTGTGCCGAAGTTACGGTCGGTGAGCAACATTGTGATCGCGCCGGCCAGAACTGGCAGCGAGAGCAACAGCAAGAAAGCAGTGATAAGCACGGACCATGCAAACAATGGCATTTTGTGCATTGTCATGCCCGGAGCGCGCATGTTGAAAATGGTTGTGATGAAGTTAATTGCACCAAGGATGGACGATGCGCCAGCAAGATGCAGCGACAAAATCGCCAAATCCATCGCTGGGCCGGGCTGGCCGGACGTTGAAAGCGGCGGATAAATCGTCCAGCCGCCGCCAGCACCCATGCCGCCTGCAGGGCCGGGAACAAACATTGAGAGCGCGAGCAACAGGAACGCTGGTGGCAAGAGCCAGAACGAGATATTGTTCATGCGCGGGAACGCCATATCCGGCGCGCCAATCATGATCGGGACCATCCAGTTGGCAAAGCCGCCGATGAGCGCTGGCATGACCATGAAGAAGATCATGACCAAACCATGCGCGGTGGTGAACACATTGTACATGTGCTTGCCAGCATCGAGTGCCGCATCGCCGTTAACGCCGTAAACCATTTGAGCAAGGCCCGGAAAAATCTGAATACCGGGGTGAGCCAATTCAATACGCATCATAACGGACAGGAAGCCGCCAAAAATCCCCGCAAAAATCGCAAAGATCAAGTAAAGCGTGCCGATGTCTTTATGGTTGGTCGAAAACAACCACTTTTGCGCAAAAGTTGTCTTGTGCGCGTGATTATCATGTGCGCCATCACCATGTGAATGACCGTCGTGGGCGTCGTGTGCGTTATATCCGCTAGCCATTTGCCTCAATCCTCTTTTTCTAAACTTCTTGAAACCGCGCGCGACTTACTTGGCTGCGACGTTAGTATTTTTGTCTGCATCAATTGACGCAATCAACGCCTTGTAAGCACCGGGCAAATCCGCCTTGGCCTGTGTTGCCCACGCGTCGTACTTGGCTTGATCTACCACGCGAATGGCAATCGGCATCGCAGAATGATCTTTCCCGCAAATTTCAGAGCATTGGCCGTAAAACAAGCCTACTTTATCTGCTTTGAACCAAGTCTCGTTCAGACGGCCGGGCATCGCATCAATCTTAATGCCGAAAGGCTGCATAGCGAAAGCATGGATAACATCATTTCCTGTCACGATGAGACGGACAACGGTGTCTACCGGAACCACCATTTCATTATCAACGGCCAGCAAGCTTGGATAAGCCACTAAATCGGTTTTACCAATCGCTGCGCGATCAGCATCAACAATCATGCGTGATTCCATCGTAAGTGCATCTTTGTTTTGATACTCATACCCCCAATACCACTGATAGCCGGTTGCCTTAATGGTCAACTTCGCTTCTTCCGGCGGCGTGAATTGATATGTAAGTAGCTGGAAGGACGGCACCGCCATCAAAAGCAAGACCAGAACCGGACCAAGAGTCCAGACGACTTCGATCAGTGTGTTGTGGCTGGTCTTGGAAGGAACGGGATTGTTTTTTTCAGAAAAACGCCAACCAACATAGACCAGAAGGCCCAAAACGAACAGCGTGATCGGCACCACGAACCAAAGTGTGTAATCAAAAAACCAGCGGATTTGAGTCATCATATCAGATGAACTTCCTTGCAAATCCAATCCCCAATTTACGGCCTGATTTGCACTCGCAAATCCGGTCATAAAGAGTACGGCTGATGCGGTCAAAAATGTCTTTTTCACGTGATATCTCCCAAGGAAGGACAAACAAACCATTCCATACGATTCGCGGCCCGAAACGGCGGACCTTGTTCAGAGTCTCTCAAACCACAATCTGCGTCAGGCCGCAAGAAATGCTAGGGCATATTGGATGCGGCAATTTCTCCCTTAAACATATTTTATGCCAACTGGCAGTGAGGTCGCGACATTGGCAGCGTGGTGCGGCTCGAAAAAGTGGTGGTAGCGGCCTCACTGCCGCCGCAGTCTTTGCTGATAGGCTGAATTATCACAAATGCCGCCACACCCTTTCTTTTTTCTCGGTGGTGCGTCATTTTGGGTAAATTGATTCTAGGCGGGATAACAATGAAATCATTCGTAAAATCGTTCGCACAGTGGTTTTTGAAAGCATTTGTTGTCACGCTGACGTTATCGCTCGGTTTTATCGATGGTGCAAACTCACAAGCGCAGCAAAATGGTACGCTGAAATCAACGCATGGCGCTTGGTCTATCTTGTGCGATACACCTGCCGGCGCAAAGGTTGAACAGTGCGCAATGGTGCAAAACGTTGTTGCGGAAGACCGCCCTGAAGTGGGCTTGTCTGTGGTGGTGCTAAAGACCGCTGATAACAAAGCCAAGATATTGCGCGTGCTTGCGCCGCTGGGCGTGTTGCTGCCCAATGGCCTCGGCCTCAATATCGACAGTAAAGATATGGGCCGCGCCTATTTCGTGCGCTGCTTTCAGGACGGCTGTTATGCAGAGGTAATATTGGAAGACGTGCTGATAAAAGCTCTCTCCACAGGAATATCGGCGACCTTCATAGTTTTTCAAACACCTGAAGAAGGCATTGGCATTCCAGTGGACCTCAAGGGCTTTGCGGATGGTTTTAAGGCACTGCCTTGATTTAATTCCCGCCCTTGCCCTGAGAGCGCGACGCGCCTACATGCCGATTATTGTTATCCGGTGCATTTGCGGAGTGCGGCATGTCCAGCCTTATTGACCAATTTGACGTTTCTTCTGACGCTCTTCGCGCCATGCTGCGCCAAGCGCTGGATAAGGCAGATGATGGCGAATTGTTTTTAGAACATAGCCAGAGCGAAGGCCTGACGTTTGATAATGGCAAGCTGAAGCAAGCGTCCTACAATGAAGACAA
>JAYSWX010000101.1:0-49756 GCA_043717855.1 Phyllobacterium sp. | reverse complement strand
CTGGGCAAAATGACAAGCGTTATCCGCGTGTGGGCTGGGATAGGCCGAAAGCCAGCGATCATTGCCCTGTAGCAATGACATTTGATATTAAGCCTTAGCGGCCTACTTTTTGACGATAGTGAGTTTGGTAATTTCTGGGTACTCACCCATGTCATTGCCCGCACCGTCAACTTGCTTGCCTGTGCCGATGGTTATTTTTACGCTCTTGCCGATGTATTTCGGCGGCATGGCTTGGGTTTCATACCAAGTGGCGCATAAATCGACCGAGCAGAGCGCGTTGATATCATCGCCAGTTTTCGGCTTGATTGTCAGGTAACAGTTATCACCGCACTCAAAACTCACAATCTTGCCGGTTGCCATTTTGTCTTTTGCGATTGCAGGCGCTGCCATCAGTGTGCCAGTAAATACCAATGCCAAAATTGTTGAAATGCGCATCTTGAGCTCCCGTTATCCAGAAACAGTAGCGCAATACGTGACAGCCCGTAAAGGGGCGAACTATTCGTGTCGCAAGGCCTCAATCGGGTCCAGACGTGCCCCGCGAAGCGCGGGGAAAAAGCCGAACACTAGGCCAATCATGGCTGAAAATCCTGCGGCAAGCGCAATGACTGACAGACTTGGATTAAACGGAATGCCAAATAGCGATGATGCGAGGAGGGCGAGGCCTAATCCCAACAAAATGCCGAATACGCCGCCGATAAGCGATAATACGGTTGCCTCTACCACGAACTGAGTGAGAATGTGCCGCTCATGTGCGCCGATGGCAAGCCGAATACCAATCTCGCGAGTTCGCTCAGTTACAGATACCAGCATGATATTCATGATGCCGATACCTCCCACCAAGAGGCTGACGCCTGCGACCGCGCTTAACATGCCTGTCATAGTCGTCATAGTTGACGTCAACGTATTGGCCATTTGGGTTTGGTCGCGCACGGAGAAATCATCGTCGCTGCCAGCGCTAATTTTACGTGAATCGCGCAATACCGCCTCGATATTGGCCTGAACTGCGGACGTTGCAACGCCATCAAGCGCCGCGACATAGATGGTTTCGATATCAGTTTTTCCAGAAACCCGGCGCTGGAAAGCGCTGAGCGGCATCAAAACTATATTGTCCTGATCTTGCCCGAAGCCTGACGTGCCCTTTGCCTCCAGTAAGCCGATAACAGGGCAGTTCACTACGCCAACGCGAATGGTGCTGCCAAGCGGATCGCCGCTGCCAAAGAATTGTTTGCGAACGGTCTCGCCGATCAAACACGCGGGCGTGCCGCCGCGCACTTCTTGTTCGCTAAACTCACGGCCTTGGGTGACCGCCCAATCGCGGACTGAGAAAAAGCCCAAATCAGTGCCTGTGACACCGGCAGTCAGACTTTCCGTACCATAAACCACGCGCAGACTTTTTTGGCTGACGGCGGAAATGGATTTGATTCCTGTGAGGCCTTTTTGCAGGGCGGCGACGTGAGTGGCATTGAACGCGCGTGCAGGAGAGGAAGGCGGCGAGCCCGGCCCAGCTGGCTGGCCGGGGCGAACGACCAACAAATTACTGCCCAGTTTTGAAATATCAGCCTGCACTTTGGCAGTCGTGCCGTTGCCGATGGTTATCATGGCGATAACCGCTGCAACACCAATGACGATGCCGAGCAAGGTGAGGAACGAGCGCAGCGCATTGCGGCGAATGGCGGAAAGCGCGAGGCGTACCATTTCAAAAAACATCAGCCGTTCCTCTGTTCATTTGGTCTGAGGCAATGCTGCCATCGACAAATTTAATGGTGCGCGTGCCAAAGGCGGCGATATCAGCCTCGTGGGTCACCATGACGATGGTTAAGTCATTGTCTTCGTTAAGTTTTGTCAAAAGCCCCATGATTTCATGACTGCGCGCTGTGTCCAAATTTCCAGTCGGCTCGTCAGCTACGAGTAATTGAGGTTCAGTCACAAAGGCGCGCGCGATTGCCACACGCTGCTGTTGACCGCCTGAGAGTTCTGCTGGGGTATGGGAATAGCGATCGGCCAGCCCTACGAGGGAGAGAGCTGCCATCGCCCGCTCCTTGCGCTCCTTCTTGCCGATGCCACGATAAACCAAGGGCAATTCGACATTATCCAGCGCGGTGGTACGCGGCAGCAGATTATAGCCCTGAAACACAAATCCAATATAGAGGTTGCGCAAAGTGGCGCGGCGCTCGCGGTCCAGCAGTCCCGCATCCACGCCCATGAGGCCATAGCGCCCGCTGGTGGGCGTATCGAGGCAGCCGATGATGTTCATGGCCGTGGACTTGCCAGAGCCAGACGGGCCCATGATCGTAACAAATTCGCCGCGATTGATCGTGAGATTAACGCCCGCCAAAGCGTTTACCTGTGCTTCTCCTGATCCGTAGCTTTTCCATAAGTCAACGAATTCTATGAAGGGTGCGCTAGCCATCTTAATTGGCTTTCGCGGTGTCATTGGTGGACTCCGCCGTCACGATCATGTCGTTTTCTGCTACGCCGGAAAGCACTTCGGTGCGAGTGCCATCAGTGGAGCCGGTTTTGACTTGGGCAGCCTCGGGTGCGCCATTTTTTATCACGTATATTGTGCGCGTTCCGTCAGTTGCGAGCGGTGTGGCTGTCTTGGGCTGGCCGCGCGGAAAGCGGGGCATGAACATGCTGGTGATGCTGAAGCTCTTTGCCTCGGATGCGGGTGTCGGCTGATAACGGAAGGCGCTGTTGGGCACAGTGAGCACACCATTTGCCTCGCGCACGATGATATCAACATTGGCTGTCATGCCCGGACGCAGAGTCAAATCTGCATTATCCACACCCAGCTGCGCTTCATAAGTTACAACGTTATCAGTGGTTTGCGAGGCGTAGGCGATCTGAGTGATGGCGGCGTTGAACTTTTTGTCGGGGTAGGCATCGACTTTGAACTTCGCTTTTTGATCCTTGGCGACCATGCCGATATCGGCCTCGTCAATGGCGGCTTCCAGCTTCATGTTTTTCAAATCAGCGGCGATGACAAACAAAATCGGGGCGGAAAGCGAAGCCGCAACTGTCTGGCCTGTATCAACCGAGCGGGTTAAAATGATGCCATCAATCGGCGCATAAATCGTGCTTTTGGCCAATGCTGCCTGTTGCAATTTTAGGTCCGCTTGGGCGACGGCAAGGTCCGCTTCTACGCTGGTCACGGAACTTGTGGCGCGGTCACGCTTTGCGATCACTCCCTCCAAATCCTGCTGCGAAAGCGTGCCGCGTGTGGCGAGGCTTTTGGAGCGGTCTAGAGTTTGCTCGGTCTCTTTCAACGTCGTTTGTGCATCAGTGATGCGGGCTTTGGCAGCGACAACGGAGGCCTCCGCCCGCTCGACTTGGGCGCTGAGCGTCGTGGTGTCGAGAACGGCCAGAATATCGCCCTTTTTCACGATATCATTTTCATCGAAATTGACTTGCCGTACCACGCCTGACTGCTCGCTGGAAACATCCACTTTTGTAAGTGGTTGCAGCGTGCCGGAGGCGCTGACCTGAACAACCAGGTTGCCTGTAGTGGCTGGTTCGCTGACGTAGGTTTTCATTGTGGCTGATTTCGTCACATAGCTTTGATAGCCATAAAATGCGCCAAATAATATCAATGGAATCAATAGGTAACGGAGCCACTTGCGCTTGCCCGACTTGGCTTTGCCTGACCTATCTAACGAAAGGGCTGCTGCAATTTCGGGCGAGATTGCAGGAGAAGAAGTTTCGACCCGTTGATCCATCAAAAAACAGCCTTTCAGGCATAACAAGTGTTGACTGGTAATTCGGCTTTGCGCGGGCAAAATACAAATTAAATATTAGTCATCTTTGCAACGGGGAAAAGCTGCGATGCGTTCCATAGAGTATATGATTTATGACGTTTTCACCGAAAAAGCGCTGACAGGCAACCAACTTGGCGTGATTTTGGATGCTTCGGGTCTTTCCGGTGTAGAAATGCAGGCAATTGCTCGCGAATTCAACATCGCCGAAACTATTTTCTTTTTGCCACCGGATAATCCTGAGTATGCAGCCAAAGTGCGCATTTTCATGCCGCTGGGCGAATTACCGTTTGCCGGACATCCAACAATTGGCGGTGCGATAGCGTTTGCCGGCAAGAATCGTTTGGCAGCAGGTGCGAAAATAGTGCTGGAGGAGGAGATTGGGCCGATTGCCTGTGTAGTTTCGGCTGATGAGTTTGGCGGGAAATCGTCCTTTGTAGCTGCACGTTTGCCAGAAGAATTATCATTTAATTTCAATATTTTAGATCTTTGTAATGCTCTTAATCTTGATCCAAAAGCAGTCGGCTTTAATGACTATCAGATCCTGGTGACGTCCGGCGGAGTGCCTTATGTGACAATACCGGTGAAATCACTCAATGACTTGGCAAATGCAAAAGTGGATGCTGATAAATGGCTCAAGTTGGATGTTCACAAACAAGGCAAATACGCCGCGCCTTATCTATACTGTCGTGAAGGGCTAGGTGCTTTTCGCGTGCGGATGTTTGCGCCGTGGGATGGCATACCGGAAGATCCGGCGACCGGATCGGCGGCGGTGGCTTTTGCGAAAACCTTGCAGAAGTTTGAGTTTAATGCCGATGGAAGCCATAAAGTGATGATAAATCAAGGAGTTGAGATGGGCCGACCATCGCAAATTGGCCTCTCATTAACAATCGAAAACGGTAATTTGTATTCCGTGGAGATTTCTGGCAACGCGGTAAGAGTGGCGGAAGGACGATTGTTTCTGTGAAATGTTGTTTTTTAGCCGACGGCGCTAGACAGGGGGCAATTGGCTGGTTATAGACCGCCTCGTTCACGGCTCTTATAAGTCAGCGGGCAAAAGTGGGTGCGTAGCTCAGTTGGTAGAGCAGATGACTCTTAATCATCGGGTCACAGGTTCGAAACCTGTCGCACCCACCACTTTTTTTCAACTATTTGAATGGCTTATAGGTAGTGAAGCTTTATTGCTGAGCCAAAATTATAGTTTTTGTTTGGTAGTATTTTCCTAGTCTTAACTCGAGACATAAGTGCAATTACGCCGCGTTGCTGATTGGCGCTTGGCGTTTTTGTTACCGGCATCGCGAGGTTTTTGCGGGGCAGGGCAATGTCCGGCAAGGCATTTCCAATGCTAATTTTGACCGTGCTTGGGCATTCGATAACGATCGGATAGCGACTAAATTTCCAGGTTCTCGCGCGAACAGAATCTGGTCGAGCGCCGCCCGAACAGGATGCGCACTGAGCACGTAGAGTTCTCGAGCTTAATGCGGCAGTGATGCGGTCCTCGTTGAACTGAACGTACCGCACGATTTCTTAAAACTCAAGTTGACGGTCTCCCGATTTGCCCTTTGCGACTATATATTGCCGCGCAAACTGATGCGCGTTAGGACAGGCGCAACAGGAGTCCGTCATGGTCAAAATCGGCATCGTCACAGTTTCAGATCGCGCTTCGAGAGGCGAGTATGAGGACAAAAGCGGTCCTGCGATTGCCGCGTGGTTGGACGAAGCTATCTCGACGTCGTGGCAGCCGGTGGTGCGGGTGATACCAGACGGCATGGAAAGCGTTCGTGATACGCTAATTGCGCTGTGCGACGAGGAGCATTGCGACTTGGTGCTGACTACGGGCGGCACAGGGCCGAGCGACCGCGATTTGACGCCCGAAGCCATGGTCGTTGTGCTACACAAAGAGCTGCCGGGCTTTGGCGAACTGATGCGGCAAGTGTCTTTGCGCGAAGTGCCGACCGCCATCCTCTCGCGCCAAACAGCCGGCACGCGCGGAAAGACGCTGATTATCAACATTCCGGGCAAGCCATCGTCGATCAAGACTTGTCTGGATGCAGTATTTCCGGCTGTGCCCTATTGTTTGGATTTGATTGGCGCGGGATGGGTGGAGACGGATGAGGCGGTTTGCAAGGCGTTTCGGCCGAAGGGGTGATGTTGCAATAGCGTCAAAGTTGCGCCATTGTGTCTATGAGTTGCAAATGTGTGAGTGATGTTCACTTGCAAAAATGTGAATTATAGATTACAATGATAGAAATATTTAAGACGAAAGTGTTTGCAAGCTGGTTGACCGACTTGAGGGATGAGCAGGCGAAGAAGCGTATTGCTGTTCGTGTTGGCCGGCTGGCACATGGGCTGTTTGGTGATGTGAAACCAGTTGGTGACGGGGTTAGCGAGTTGCGGTTGGATTTTGGGCCGGGTTATCGCGTCTATTTCCATCAGCGCGGACATATCGTGATATTGTTGCTGTGTGGCGGTGATAAGGGCAGTCAGGAACGGGATATTTTACAAGCTAAAGAGCTTGCTGCGTCTATGCCAGAAATGGATAAGTTCAATTGAAGAGGGCGTGATAGAATGAAAGTGAAAGTCAGTCGATTTTATCCTGATGAGTACATTAATGATGATGAGGGTTTTTCTTTCCTGCTTGAGGATGCCATTGAATCCGGTGATGCCGGGTATATGGCTCATGCGCTTGGTACGATCGCGCGCGCGCGCGGCATGACGCAAATTGCCAAGGATGCGGGTGTGACGCGCGAGGCGTTGTATAAATCGCTCAGTGCGGATGGCGACCCTCGGCTTTCGACATTGCTCGGGGTGATGAAAGCGCTGAATTTGCGGTTTAAGGTGGAGGTGGTAGGCGCGGGCGAAGATGGAGCTGGAATTGCTGCGGAGTGAGTGCTTTCATTTGAACGGAGTGGTCGAATTTAGACTGATGTTTGGATTGTCGCTAAAGAATAGAAATTATGGGGCGTGCTTAGTGGTCTCGGGTTCGTCGCAGGTAATTCATGCTAATTGATATTTTTTCACGCAGATATGAAAAGTGGCCGTTGCGTGACAGCTTCGAAGAACGCGATAGCCGTCTTCTGGTTCAAGCATTTCGAATCCTCGCAGACGATATTTACCCCTACTATCGGAACGGTAAGGAAAATCCCGCGAGTGTTGCATTCTGGACGGTTGTGCACAGCAATTTGTCTCGGGAGTTAGGAGTTCAGGAGCTTTCTCCTCTTTGGTTTTCCTACAACCAAACTTGGAACGGCAATAATACTGTCCAGGTGTCGAAAAACACATTAGTCAAGGTCTGTGAGACGTGGTTGATGAAGACGATCACAGAAACTCCGGACGTTCATATTAAGGAGCGCCTGAGCCTGATTGAACTTGGTTTTCGCGAGCGAGAAAAGGAAATATCTGCGATGAATGCATCCGCGGTTGCCGATAATGCACAGCTATTATTGTCGTCGCTTGGTAGGCGCAACTTACCTCCTCTGGCGCAACGACAGGAGGCTGCTCGTCAAGAGCGGGCGACGAAAACAGAAATTTTTAGGGCGAATGTTGACGAACTCAATGCACGATTTCGACAGGCGGCTTACCCATTGAATTATCATAACGGCTTCATTCAGGCATCGACAGATAATTTAGTGCAAGACCAAATAGAGGCGCCATTTTGGCAACTTATATCAGACCCACTTTGGGCGAACGTTGACCTAGATATGAAGGAAGCGCTCGATCTTCGTGATTCTGATGGACGTGATCCGGCCTTTTATGCAGCACGTTCGTTGGAAAGTGCCATAAAGATAATTTCTGACAAAAAAAGATGGACTCACGGCAGGGAAAACGGCGCATTCAGTTTTATCGAAAATCTGGCATCGAAAAAAAATGGTTTCATAAATTCTTGGGAAGGCAACTCGCTTAAAGAGTTTTTTACCCACGTCCGCAACCCTTTTGGTCACGGCGCAGGAAGTTCGCAGATTCAGAGTCTATTGAGCCACCAGACAGATTGGGCGATTGAATTTTGTATGAGCTGGATCAAGAATCTTATTCGACGCATGTAAAGAGAGGAACTGTTTGCAGTTAGCTGCTAACAGAGAATTTCATCTATTGGCGGGGGCGTTCCAGCCGCAGTCCTAATGTGCTAGGAACCCCCCATGGACATTCGCCAACTCTCATACCTCGTCGCTCTTGCGCGTGAAAAACACTTTACCCGTGCGGCGGATGCTTGCGGTGTTACGCAGCCTACTTTGTCGGGGCGGATTCAGCAGTTGGAGCAGGAGCTGGGCGTGCCGATTGTTATTCGCGGCAATCGCTATCTGGGTTTGACGGCTGACGGCACGCGCATTTTGAAATGGGCGCAGACCATTTTGGAGGATGTGGACGGGCTGCGGGCGGATATTGCAGAAGCTGCGGGCGCGCCGCTGGGGCGGCTGACATTCGGGGCGATTCCCTCCGCGCTGCCGACGCTTGCCCCACTGACGAACGCAATGCGGCTGAAGTTTCCGAAGCTCTCGTTTACTGTGCTTTCGATGAGCTCGGAGGAAATCCGCCGCAGTTTGGAAGATTTTACGATTGATGTCGGCGTGACATATTTGGACAATGAGCCGATTGATCTGGCCGTTTCCAAGCCGCTTTATATGGAGCGCTACCGCCTGTTTGTGCGCGACGACCATCCGCTGGCGGACCGCGCGAAAGTGGAGTGGGCGGAGGCCGCGCGGCATCCGGTTTCGCTGCTGACGCCCAATATGCAGAACCGCCGCATTATTGACGCCGCGTTTCGCAAGGCGGGTGCGCAGGTGGAGCCGGAGCTGGAAAGCAACTCCATTGTCAATCTTTATACGCATGTTGAGATGGCAGGCCTCGCCAGCGTTCTGCCGGAAATTTTCATCGGCCTCATGGGCGATACGGGCCACATCCGCGCCATTCCGCTGATCGCGCCAAACGTGGAGCATTCTGTGGGACTAGTCGCACATGACCGCGATCCGCTACCGAAGGTGGTGAAGGCGATGCTGGATTTGGCGGGGAGTTATGTGTTGCCGGCCAATCGCGGCGGCAACATTGTGATTTGACACTGATCGCTGACGTCTTAGAATGATGCTAACTTTATCATCTATGGATGACAGCTATGCCAGTTTCAAAACCCGAAGCGCCGATGTCGCGCATGTCGATTTATATATCAGAGCCAAACCGGCGTCGGCTTGCGAAAATTCCGCGCGGGCAGAAGACTGAACTTGTTAATAGGGCACTTGATGATGCCTTGGTTGCCATCGAGCGGCGCGAAAATTTTGATGCGTTTATGGCTGAGGTGAAGGCGATAAAGCGTGTTCGCACGGCAAAAAGCTCAACTGAAATGCTAAAAGAGTTGCGTGAGACTGGTGCAAGATAGCCCGTCGAAAACCGTCGTTATTGATGCTGGCATTTTCGCCAAACTTTTTCTTGAGGAAAATGATAGCGATGATGCTGTCGCGTTTTTTGATTTTACTCGCGTCAATGATTTGAATTTGATTGCTCCAGACCTTTTTCTTTACGAGGTTTTGGCTGTCGCTGGCCCCTCTATTATCGGCTCGAACATCGCCTATGATATGATAATAGCGTTCAACAAATCAGGTTTTAAGCTAGTTCACCTCGACGAGGCGACCATTCGGCAAGCGCTAACCATCTCCAACACCGGACACGCAAAATCTGGCTTCTCCACTTTCTATGACTCTTCGTATCATGCGCTTGCCATAACTTCCGGCGGCGTATTTCTGACCGCAGATAAGCGGCATGTCGCAAAAACTGGGGGATTTGGCAGCGTTGTTTTGTTGGAAGAATGGAAATCTTATTTTCAACAAACGCAACCATCATAGTTTTTGTCTACTCAAACAATTCCGAATGCGTGCCCGCTCTGGTGAAAATGATGGAATTGCCTTCAAGCTGATATATGAGTAGAAAATCGCCGCCGATGTGGCATTCACGGTGGTCAGCCCAATCGCCTTTGAGCGCGTGATCCAGCCATTTGGGAGGCAAGGGTTCATCATTAGCGATGAGTAGCAGCATTGCGGATTTTAGTTGCCGCATATTAAAGCGGGCTGATTTATTCAGCCTTTCCCAGTCCTTCAAAAATGCCTTTGTAAAGTCGCTTGTTCGCGGGATTGTTGCCCGCTTGGTTTCAGTTTGACTTTTTGTCGAGGGCATCAATCAATTCCTCGCCGTTTGTAAATCGTGCTTTTTTCGCCTTCATCATAGCGCGGGACTCGCGCATGGCGGCCTGTGTTTTGGCATTCGGCACGGTAAGGTCGAAAGGCAGCGCATTGTCTTTCACGACGCGGGTTAGCGTCATGCGGACAATATCTGAAATGGTAAGGCCCATTTCAGCTAAAATAATTGCCGCATCGTTTTTCAAATTTTCGTCGATGCGGGCGCGGACAAATGCTGTTGCTGCCATTTAGATATTCCTGATTAGTCGAATCCTTGTAGCTCAATTGAGCAACAGTTTCAAGTTTTCTTTAGGTGAGGCTTTTTCATCATAGTTTTTGTCTATAATGGAATAGAGATAACCGATTTGATCGCTTACCTTGCGCTAGGCTAGAGGGATTTTAACGGTTTAGCCCTATCTTCTGGAGCATTTAATAGTGACTTTAGACACCTCAACGACTGCGCAATCCATCTGTGCCGCATATGGCAACAGGGCGGATGCGCTTTTGGAAATTCTTCATGACATTCAAGAGCATGAGGGCTTTGTGCCTAAGGTCGCGGTGAATGATATTGCCAAGGCTTTGAATGTTTCGCGCGCCGATGTGCATGGCGTGATGACGTTTTACCATGATTTCCGCAGCACCAAGGCTGGCATCGTTACGGTGAAGATTTGCCGGGCGGAAGCTTGTCAGTCGATGGGCGCGATGGCGTTGATTGAGACATTTTTGAATAAGCGCGACATGAAGCTAGGCGATACAGCTGACGACGGGCGCATCACCATTGAGGCCGTTTATTGTTTGGGTAATTGCGCGATGGCGCCTGCGGCAATGGTCAACGGTAAATTGGCTGCGCGGCTTACATCTGCCAAACTTGAAAAACTGGTTTTGGAGGCAGCACGATGACAATCGTTTGGGTGCCACAAGATAGTGCTGCGGTTTCTGCCGGTGCGAATGATATTGCCGTTGGGATTGAATTGATCGCAAAGGCACGCGGGCTGGATGTGACAGTGAAGCGCAATGGTTCGCGTGGCGCGCTGTATCTGGAGCCGTTGGTTGAAGTAGAGACTGCTCATGGTCGTGTGGCTTATGGTCCGGTTGAAGCGGGCGATGTTGAGAGCCTGTTTGACGCGGATTTCTTGAACGGTGGCAAGCATCGCTTGGCGCATGGGATGGCTTGCGAAATCCCGTTTTTGAAAAATCAGGAGCGGCTGACATTTGCCCGTGCCGGTTTGGCTGATCCATTGGATTTGGCGGCTTATGAGGCCAATGGCGGTTTGGTTGGCTTGCGGAAATCTCTAACCATGAGCCAAGGCGATGTCGTCAAAGATGTGCTGGACAGCGGCCTTCGCGGGCGCGGCGGAGCTGGGTTTCCGGCGGGTATCAAGTGGAAGACTGTGCTGGAAGCGAAAGCTGCGCAGAAATATGTCGCTTGCAATGCCGATGAGGGCGACAGCGGCACATTTGCTGACCGCATGGTAATGGAGGGCGATCCGTTCATGCTCATCGAGGGCATGATTATTGCAGGCATCGCGACGGGCGCGACAGAAGGCTACGTCTATATCCGCTCGGAATATCCGGATGCGATTGCCAAGATGAAGGCGGCTTGCGGTATTATGGCGAGCGCGGGCTGGCTGGGCGCAAATGTTGGCGGCTCGGGCAAGGCGTTCAATTTGCATGTGCGGCGCGGCGCGGGCGCTTATATTTGCGGCGAAGAAAGCTCGATGTTGGAAAGCCTTGAGGGCAAGCGCGGTCTGGTTCGCGCCAAGCCGCCGATACCCGCGATCAAGGGCCTGTTTGGCCAGCCGACGCTTATCAACAATGTGCTGACGCTGGCTTCTATTCCTGTGATTATGGCTAAGGGCGCGGCATTTTATAAGAACTATGGCGTGGGCCGTTCGCACGGTACGCTGGCGTTTCAATTGGCTGGAAATATTAAGCAGGGTGGTCTGGTAGAAAAAGCATTCGGCGTCAGCGTTCGTGAACTGATCGAAGATTTCGGCGGCGGTACGGCTACGGGCAAGCCGTTCCGTACGGCGCAAATTGGCGGGCCACTTGGCGCTTATATCAGCGAAGACATGCTGGATTTACCGATGGATTATGAGGCGCTTGCAGGTGCTGGCGCAATGGTCGGTCACGGCGGCATTGTGGTGTTCGATGACAGTGTGGATATGGCGGAAATGGCGCGGTTCGCGTTTGATTTCTGCGCCATCGAATCCTGTGGCAAGTGCACGCCATGCCGTGTTGGCGCGGTGCGCGGGCGCGAGACGATGGATAAGATTATCGCTGGCCATGAGGTGGCGGAAAACGTCGCTTTGCTCGAAGACCTATGCCAAGTGATGACGGACGGTTCGCTGTGCGCGATGGGCGGGCTGACGCCCATGCCGGTGCTTTCTGCGTTAAGACTTTTCCCGCAAGATTTTGATCGTGCGCCCAGCGCTCTGGCCGCAGAATAAGAGGAACGAACACTATGGGCCTCCACAAAGATATTGATTTTGGAACACCAATCCGCATTTCGGAACATATGGTGACGCTGGAAATTGACGGCGCGCTGGTAACAGTGCCGGAAGGCACTTCGATTATGCGGGCGGCGGCGCTGATTGACCGCGAAATTCCCAAGCTTTGCGCAACGGATAGCTTGGAGCCGTTTGGTTCTTGCCGTCTGTGCCTTGTGGAAATTGACGGCGTGAAGGGTACGCCATCATCCTGCACCACGCCGGTGCGTGAGGGTATGGTGGTGCATACCGAAACGGCGCGATTAGAAAAGTTGCGGCGCGGGGTGATGGAGCTTTATATCTCCGACCACCCGCTGGATTGCCTGACATGCTCGACCAATGGCGACTGCGAATTGCAGGATCAGGCTGGCGTCGTTGGCCTGCGCGATGTGCGCTACGGCTTCAAGGGTGAGAACCATTGGGATTTTGAATCCAAGGTCGAAGTCGATACGTCCAACCCGTATTTTCAATACGATCCTTCCAAGTGCATCGTCTGCTCACGCTGTGTTCGTGCGTGTCAAGAAACGCAAGGCACATTTGCGCTGACCATTGCCGGACGCGGGTTTGACAGCCGCGTTTCTGCTGGCGGCATGGACTTCTTCTCCTCCGAGTGTGTGTCTTGCGGCGCGTGTGTGCAGGCCTGCCCGACCGCGACATTGATGGAAAAATCAGTGGTCAATCATGGCGTGCCAACGCGCACGGTGAAGACTACATGCGCCTATTGCGGCGTCGGTTGTTCGTTCAATGCAGAGCTTAAGGGCGACAAAGTTATTCGCATGGTTCCTGATAAGGACGGCGGCGCGAACGAGGGGCATTCTTGCGTGAAGGGCCGTTTTGCGTTTGGTTATGCCAGCCACAAAGACCGCATTACCACGCCTATGATCCGCGAAAAGATCACCGATGAGTGGCGTCCGGTTTCGTTTGATGAAGCCATTGATTTTGCAGCGGCCAAGTTCAAATCCATCCAAGCCAAGTATGGCAAAGATTCTATTGGCGGCATCACGTCCTCGCGCTGCACCAACGAGGAGGTCTATGCGGTGCAGCGCATGATTCGCGCTGCGTTCCAGACCAATAATATTGATACCTGCGCCCGTGTCTGCCATTCGCCAACAGGTTATGGCCTGTCAAAAACATTCGGTACATCGGCCGGCACGCAGAATTTCAAATCTGTTGAGCAAGCCGATGTTGTGCTGTTGATTGGCGCAAACCCGACTGACGGGCATCCGGTTTTTGCCTCGCGCCTAAAGAAACGTTTGCGCCAAGGCGCGCAAATAATCGTGGCGGATCCGCGCAAGATTGACATGGTGCAATCGCCGCATATCAAGGCCGCGCAGCACATTCAGCTTCGCCCAGGCACGAATGTGGCGGTGATGAATGCGCTGGCGCATACCATTGTTGCAGAAGGTTTGGTGGACGAAAAGTTTGTGGCCGAACGCTGCGATACGATGGAGTTTAACCGCTGGCGCGAGTTTATTTCCGAAGAGAAAAATTCACCTGAAGCGCTGGCCGAAATTATTGGCACGACGCCGCAAATTTTGCGTGAGTCTGCCCGTCTGTTTGCCAACGCCCGCAATAGCGCAATTTACTACGGACTGGGCGTGACCGAGCATAGCCAAGGCACAACCATGGTGATGTCTATGGCAAACCTTGCGATGTTAACCGGCAATATCGGGCGTGAGGGCGTGGGCATTAACCCGCTGCGCGGACAGAACAACGTGCAAGGTTCGTGCGATATGGGCTCCTTTCCGCACGAATTTCCGGGTTACCGCCGTGTGTCCAACAATCAAGTGCGCGGCACGTTTGAAAAGCATTGGGGGCTGACGCTCTCGGCAGAGCCGGGCTTGCGAATTCCCAATATGTTTGCAGCAGCTGTTGATGGGACATTCAGGGGCCTCTTCGTGCATGGCGAGGACATTGCGCAGTCTGATCCTAACACAAAACATGTTGAAGCGGCCCTCGGGGCTATGGAGTGTGTTGTGGTTCAAGACCTGTTCTTGAATGAAACTGCGGCGTATGCCCACGTGTTTTTGCCGGGCACTTCGTTTCTTGAAAAGGACGGCACTTTCACCAATGCGGAGCGACGCATCAACCGCGTTCGTCCGGTGATGAAAGAAAAGACCGGCATATCCGAGTGGATGATCGTGGTGAAGCTTGCCCGCGCGATGGGCTATGAAATGGGCTACACAACTTCGTCCCAAATTATGGATGAAATCGCGCTTTTGACGCCTGCATTCAATGGTGTCTCATTTAAGCGTCTGGATACCGAAGGCTCGCTGCAATGGCCGGTGAATGATAAATTCCCGAACGGTGCGCCGATTATGCATGTTGATGGTTTCGTGCGCGGCAAGGGCCGCTTTATGATTACCGAGTATGTGCCGACCGCCGAGCGCGTGAACCGTCACTTCCCGCTGATTCTCACAACGGGGCGAATTCTGTCGCAGTATAATGTCGGGCAGCAAACGCGGCGGACGGAAAACTCCAAATGGCACACGGAAGACCTGTTGGAAATTCATCCGTTTGATGCGGAAGATCGCGGCATCGCTGATGGTGATTACATCTCAATTGGCAGCCGTATGGGCGCAACCACACTGCGTGCGCAGATTACAGAGCGTATGCCGCAGGGCGTGGTTTATACCACTTTCCATCATCCGCTTTCAGGGGCGAATGTTATCACTACCGAGTTTTCTGACTGGGCAACCAATTGTCCGGAATACAAGGTGACCGCAGTGCAGGTTTCGCGCTCCAACCGGCCATCGGAGTGGCAGGAGGCGCGCGAGCAAATGGAAGACACGCATTTCAACGTAATGGCTGCGGAGTAATACCGGTGGCAGTTTCGGCGGCGCGGATTGTCAACGAAAGCTCATCGGTGTTTACGGGGATGCTGGTTACGTCTGCTGGATGCGCACCCGCAATTTGGCATTTGCCGGACGAAGCGCCCGTGAACATACTCTACAATGGCAACAGCTTTGCCGTGATGATGGCAACGCCGCAAGATATCGAAGATTTTGCGGTAGGTTTTTCGATTACCGAAGGCATTGCCGACCGGCAGTCCGATCTTAGCGACATTCGTTTTGCAGAAGTTGGTGATGGTGTGATCGTCAATATTAAGGTGGACGAAAAACTGTTGGAACGAGCCGAGGGGCGGCGTCGGACATTAACAGGGCGTTCCGGCTGTGGCTTATGCGGGGCGCAAAGTTTGGACGCGGTGATGAAGCCGCTTCGCAATGTGACGGGCGCTATACCAAAATCTGAGGCGGTGTTGAAAGCGTTTGACGAATTAAAGTCGGCGCAGCCAATGAACGCGGTGAACAAATCCACCCATGCGGCGGGATTTTGCTGGCTGGATGGCACCATCTTGCTGGTTCGCGAAGATATAGGGCGGCATAATGCGCTGGATAAATTGGGCGGTGCGATGGTGCGTGGTGGCTTTAATGCGCACGACGGGTTTATTGTTTTGTCGAGTAGATTCAGTGTCGAGATGGCACAAAAGACGGCAGCGCTGGGCGTTGGATTTGTTGCAAGCCTTTCAGCCCCCAGTGCTTTGGCTTTGCAGCTGGCGCATAAGGCCGGGCTAACGGTTGCGTGCCGCGCACCGGGCGGGCTGATGGTTTTTGAGAGACAGGGGTAGTCGAGATGAGCGATAACGGCGACATGGTACGCATGATAAACCAGATGGCGGATTTTTACCGGCCTTATCCGCGCGAAGAAGCCATTGCAGGAATTTGCGAGCATATCGTGTCGTTCTGGGAACCACGGATGCGCAAGGCTTTGAACACCATGCTTAACACGGGCGGTGAGGGCTTGAGCGAATTGGCGTTGGCAGGCGCAAGGGCGACACAAAACTAAAGCACTATTCGCCTTCCCCTTAAGTTATTCTTCATCATATTTACAGTGCTTCGCCCAATATTATGGAAATTAGACCATTGTAAACCTGTATAGTGCAACCTGAGGGCTATCAGTTGCGCGAGGTGTATATTTTGGACTGGCAAGCTCTATTGATTGTGGTGGCGTTGTTCGGTGTGGTTGCCGCTTTTTGTACCACATTTTTTTGTCTGAAACAGATGAGAGACAGCACTATTGATCGTCAGCGCCTTAGAGACGTAATCAATAATCTGAGTGAGGGCTATTACATCACAACGATGAATGGCTTTCTTATCGGGTCTAACCCCGCAATGGTCGCCATTTGTGGCGATAAATCAGAGAGTGATTTGCTTGCACGTGTGGATGGCAATGCGGGTAACTGGTATGTAGACAAGTCACGCCATAGCGAGTTCAGGGCGCGCCTTGCCGAACACGACAAAATTGAAAACTTCGTTTCCGAGGTCGATACCGGGCCTGTAAAGGGAAAAATTTGGATCTCGGAAAATGCCCGTGTGGTGCGCGATCCTAAGACTGGTAAGGCCACTCACTATGAGGGCACGGTTGTTGATATCACTGATAAAGTCAAAAGATCGGAAGAAGAGGCGCGTCTAAGAAAGCTCGCATCTCATGTTCCGGGCGGACTTTTTCAATTGGAACGCCGACCAGGTGGTGTATTTGACGTTATATTCTGTAGCTCTGGATTTCGCGAATTGCTTGATCTCCGGCAGGATGTCGTGAAGCTCGATATTGATCATTTTCTTTCACTAATTCACCCTAATGATGTTTTGAGCTATACCCAGTCTTTGCGTGTTTCACGCTTGAAGCTTGAAGTATGGGCACACACGTTTCAGGTGGTTACAGATGGCGGGAAGCCAAAGTGGCTTAGAGTTCAAGCAACACCGGAGCTTAAATCCAATGGCGCTGTAATTTGGCATGGTTACTTGCAAGATGTAACGGCGTCAAAGGCGGACGAAGAGAATATTCGCGCAATGGCATTTAACGATCCGCTTACAAAACTGCCAAACCGGCGCTATTTGGCCGACCGTTTGCAACAGACAATTGCAGCTTGCGCACGGCGCAATGAACACGCTGCGGTATTGTTCATAGACGTTGATAATTTCAAGAAGCTTAATGACACTCATGGTCACGACGCTGGCGATGCGGTGCTTGTCGAAACGGCGCGCCGGCTGAGCCGGGTTAGCCGCAAGAATGATACTGTTGCCCGGCTTGCAGGCGATGAATTTGTGTTGCTTATGGATGATCTTGGGCGCGACTGGCTTGTAGCAAAGCAAAATGCGGAGAGCATTGCTGAAAAGGCGCTCGCGGCCATTCGCATTCCGTTTAAGTGCGGTGGTCACGAGCATCGCGTGACATGCAGCATCGGGGTTATCACGTTCGATGGCAAGTCAAAGTCAGTTGATGACATTTTGAAATTTGCTGACACTGCGATGTACAACGTCAAAAACTCCGGCCGTAATGCTTACCACTTGTTTGAAGAGGGTGAGCATCTTGAGACCGAAAGCCATGCGCAAATTGCGCGGGATTTAAAATGTGCGATTAGCCGCAATGAGTTGGCGCTGCGGTTCCAACCGCAAGTGAATCGGGACGGGATAATCATCGGCGCAGAGGCGTTGATACGCTGGAACCACCCGTCCCTCGGGCTATTGACCCCCGATCGGTTTATGGCAGTTGCCGAGCAAAATGGCCAAATTCGAGAGATTGGTAAATGGGTGCTGGAAACGGCGGCGCAAGTGCTGGTTCAGTGGCAGAAAGCGAACGCGACATCCCGTATGCAGCTGGCAGTAAATATAAGTGCGCAGCAGTTTATGAGTAAAGAATTTGTGCGGGAGCTACGTACGCTCATCAAAGTGCATAAAATACCGTCCAAATTGCTCACCATTGAACTTACCGAACAGGTGATCGCGAAAAACCGTGATAGTTCTGTTAAAGTTATGCAGAGCCTGAAAACTACAGGTGTGCGCCTTTCGCTGGATGATTTTGGTACAGGATTTTCCTCGCTTGGACACCTTAAAGACATGGCATTGGATGAAGTGAAAATTGACGGTAAGTTCGTCACAGACATGCAGAGTCGCCCAAAAGACATGGCGCTGGTGCGCAGCATATTGGCAATGTCGGAGGCGCTTGGTCTTACAACTGTTGCCGAACATGTAGAAATTCAATCGCAGGAAAACTTCCTAATGGAACACGGGTGTGATGTTTTTCAAGGCTATCTCTATAGCGGTGCTTTAACATTATCGGATTTTGAATCTGCCGTGACTAAAAATATCAACGCGCATTCCCCACAGCAATTTGCCAAAGTTGCTTAGCTAAATTTACAATTGCGTTCTTTTGCAAAGGCTGCAAATCATTGCCATAACAGGATTGATTTGTGAGCGGTGTCGATGCAAGATTTTGCGATTTTTTGGGAATGGCTGGCCCTTGCGGTACGTTGGCTTCACGTCATCACGGCTATCGCATGGATTGGCTCCTCTTTCTATTTTGTCGCGTTAGATTTGGGCCTGCGGCAAAACTCCGGGCTGCCGGAGGGCGCACACGGCGAAGAGTGGCAAGTTCACGGCGGCGGGTTCTATCATATCCGCAAATACCTGGTTGCGCCCGCCGAAATGCCTGACCATCTAACTTGGTTTAAGTGGGAGAGTTATGCCACTTGGATTTCGGGATTTCTGATGCTGTGCGTGGTTTACTATGCTGGCGCAAACCTGTTTCTCATTGATAAGAGTGTGTTGGATATATCGCCGCTGCAGGGTATCGCAATTTCAGTAGCGTCTATTTTTATTGGTTGGTTTTTGTATGACCAACTTTGCAAATCGCCTTTGGGCGATAACACTTGGGTGCTGCTGATGCTGCTCTATGTGTTTATGATTTTAATGGCTTGGGGCTACACCAAGCTGTTTACCGGCCGCGCAGCCATGTTGCATCTTGGGGTTATTACCGCAACGATTATGTCCGCCAATGTGTTTGCAATCATTATTCCCAACCAGAAGATTGTAGTGGCAGATTTGATCGCGGGTAAAAAGCCGGACCCGGAATATGGCAAGATTGCCAAGCAACGATCGTTACATAATAATTATCTGACCTTGCCAGTGCTGTTTTTCATGCTGTCGAACCATTATCCGTTGGCGTATGGAACGCAGTTTAACTGGGTGATTGCGTCACTTGTGTTCCCGATTGGTGCGCTGATCCGGCATTATTTCAACACGGTTCATGCCCGCAAAGGTAACCCGCACTGGACATGGCTTGCGGCGGCCATTTTGTTCATGATTATCATCTGGCTGTCGTCGACGCCGAAGATATTGACTGGTGAGCCAAAGGTTTCTGATGCCACGGTGAACATGGTTAAGGTCGCGGAATTTGCAGCTGCGCGTGACGTGGTTACGGGACGCTGCTCTATGTGCCATGCGGCCGAGCCTTCGTGGGAGGGTGTATACTTTGCGCCTAAGGGCGTGATGCTGGAAACCGATGCGCAGATCGCGTCTCACGCTCATGAAATATATCTGCAAGCCGGGCGTTCTCACGCCATGCCGCCTGCGAACTTGTCGCAGATTACTGACGCCGAGCGGCAAACACTTGTGGCGTGGTATGATGCTGCGATGCAGGCAACGCCATGACACTTACGCTTTATCGCGGGCGTTTGCTCGACTTCCAAGACGAGCCAATGGAGGGTGAATCCGGCGGCGGCTATCGCTATATCGAGGACGGAGCTCTGGTCGTTGGTGATGGGATTATTGTCGCCCACGGCGACTATGCAAGTATAACTCGGGGCTTCCCTCAGGTGACAATGGTGGACCATCGCCCACATCTGATTACGCCGGGTTTCATTGATACGCATATCCATTTTCCGCAAATGCAGGTCGTAGGTTCGTATGCCGGCGCGCTGCTGGAATGGTTGAATAAATATACGTTTGTCGAGGAACAAAAGTTCAAGGTTCCGGCCCATGCGGACCGCATTGCCGGGCTATTTTTTGATGAGCTGATTTCAAATGGCACGACGACAGCGGTGGCCTATTGCTCGGTTCACAAAGAGTCTGCTGAGGCGTTTTTTGCCGAGAGCGAGCGGCGCAATATGCGCAATGTAGCTGGTAAAGTAATGATGGATCGCAATGCGCCGCCTGGACTTTTGGACACGCCACAATCCGGTTATGACGATAGCAAGGTACTAATTGCAAAATGGCATGGGCGCGGGCGGCAGCTTTATGCAATTTCGCCGCGCTTTGCGATTACGTCTACCCAAGCACAGCTTGAGATGAGCGGTGCGCTGGTGCGGGAAAATCCGGGCTGCTATATGCAAACGCATTTGTCCGAAAACCACGGTGAGATTGAAATGGTGCGGCAGTTGTTTCCCGAGAGTATCGACTATACAGACGTTTATGAGCGCTATGGTTTGCTTGGTTCCAAAAGCTTGTTCGGGCATTGCATTCATCTGTCTGAACGCGAAGCGGGCGCGATGAGCGAGAGCAAGTCAGTCGCGGTTTTCTGCCCGACTTCCAATCTTTTTCTTGGCTCGGGATTGTTCGACTTGGCACGTTTATCTGATGCTAAGCGACCTGTGCGGGTTGCGGTCGCGACTGATATTGGCGGCGGGACAAGCTACTCAATGCTGCGCACATTTGATGAGGCCTACAAGATTTTAAACCTGCAGGGCCAGCGCTATAACCCGCTGCGTTCGTTCTACCAGATGACGCTTGGTAATGCGCGGGCTTTATCGTTGCACGACAAAATCGGGACGCTTGAGGCGGGTTCTGAAGCAGATTTTGTGGTGCTTAATGCGGGAGCGACATCGGCCATGAAACTGCGGATGGAGACGGTTACGAGCCTGTCCGAAGAGTTATTTCTATTGCAGACTATGGGCGATGACCGTTCAGTGACGCAGACTTACGTAGCTGGTGTAGCATCAAAAATTTACTCTACAACATAACCAACTTCGCTGCTGGCAACCCCCAGCGTATGCCAAAACGAGCGGGCCAATGATCTGAACACAAAGAGGTCGAATGTGTTTTCATAAGCCCGATAGATTTGCGTAAATGTGCCGTGATGCGTGGTGGCGACGCCTGTACCAATTGGAAATGCCGATAAATGGAAGTCAATCGGGAATAATTTTGCAAGCACCCACGTTGATTTTTTGCCGGTAATTAGTAGCGATGAACGGCCATGAGTCAGATCAAACAGCGACGCTTCACTTGGCTTTATGTTAGCAACAATCTTGTCCCGTAGAGTCTCGGTTCCGGCTAGGAACCAACGGTTTGGGCCGATTTTGAATGCAGCGCTTGTGTCTTTGCCTTTGAGTGGTGTGACGATCAATTTGTCGGTTTTCTCGGGCGCAAAGGATGCCAGCTCACCCACAAACCCGAAACTGGTTTCGCTCATGCGCACACCTGCACCTTGGCCGACGTTGCCAAAGCTGCCTGTTCTGAAATCTGCGCCTAATGCTGACAAACGATCAGACATGCATACGTTTCCCTTCCGGATCAAACATGTGGTGGGAGACAATATCGACGGGGACATGTTTGCCACGAAGCGGTGCGGTTGCAAACGCAGTTGTGCCGATACGGCTTTTGCCGCTTTTCACCAAGGCGAGCGCAATATACTTGCCGATAGCTGGCGAGAAGCACATCGCTGTGACATGTCCGAGGCTCTCAGCCGGTTCCATCGCGCTGGCGTTTTCGACAATGTGGCTACCGCCCGTTACGGGCTGGCCATCTCGCGAAATGATACCGACCAACGACAAGCGATTCTCGTCCGTTAAACCCTCGCGGTTCATCATTGCTTGGCCGAAAAATGGTTTTTTCTTGGAGAGCATCCAGTCCAAATGCAGGTCACGCGCGGTCGTGCGACCATCAAGTTCCGCACCTGTGACATGGCCCTTTTCGATACGCAGTGTACCCAGCGCTTCCAGCCCATAAGGAGTGATATTGTACCGCTTGCCTGCTTCCATGAGGGCTTTCCAAACGGAGACGCCGTGGCCCGCGCCAGTGTAAACCTCATAAGCCAACTCACCGGAGAACGAGAGGCGGCAGATCATAACGGGCAGACCGCAAATTTTACCATACATGATGCCCATAAAGGGCAGAGTTTCGGCATCGACTTTTGTATCCCTGACACATGCTTCGAGCAAGCGCCGTGAGTCTGGTCCGCTGACTGCAGCACCAGCCCACTGGTCGGTAACAGAGGAGAGATGCACACTGAGGTCCGGCCACAGGCAATCGAGACAATATTCCAAATGCTGCATCACCTTGCCTGCATTGGCGGTGGTTGTGGTCATGAGGAAATGCGTGTCGCCAAGCCGCCATGTCGTGCCGTCATCCATTACGAGGCCATCTTCGCGCAACATTAGGCCATAGCGCGCTTTGCCGACGGCAAGATTGGAAAACATGTTGGTATAAACGCGGTCAAGAAACACACCTGCATCTGGGCCCTGAATGTCTATCTTGCCGAGCGTGGATACATCAACAATTCCGACGCCAGCGCGTGTGCCTTTCGCCTCGCGAACGTATGATTGCTCGACAGTCTCGCCTGCGTGACCATAAATCATCGGGCGTTGCCAGAGGCCGGCTGCGTACATCGTCGCACCGTTCTCCAAGTGCCAGTCGTGCATCGGTGTCAGGCGATAGGGCTGTAAATCGCCGAAGCGCTCCGCTGCCAATGTTCCTAATGCAACGCCGGACGCTGGCGGGCGGAAGCGAGTGGTTCCGGTTTGCGGGATTGTCTTGCCTAGCTCGGTGGCCATAATTGCCAGCGCTGGAATGGCCGAGTTGCGACCTTGCTCTGTAGCCATGCCAAGTGTGGTGTAACGCTTCATGTGCTCTGGCGAAGAGTAGCCCTCGCGCTTGGCGAGGCGAATGTCATCGACCGTCACGTCATGTTGGAAATCAACAAATGCTTTCTGCGATTTTGGCCCTCCACGAATTTCAAGAACCGGGGCAGGGATGAATGCCGGGTCGCTGACAATTGTTGGCGCTGGCTTAGGCTTCTTGCCCTGCAATTTGGCAATCGCTTCGTTAGCAATTGCAATGCCGTGCGCCTTGGCTTGTTCGCTGCCGAAGACGCCGGCCGCAGATCCGCAGACGTGGAAATCATAGCCAGGCGCTGGTTCCGGTGGTAAGAAGGCTTGGAACATGTTGTCCCATTGAGGCCTGCCGCCAGCTTGGCTTGCAAGCTGGATCGCGGGAGAAAAGCCGCCGGAGATGGCAAGCGTCGTGCAGGCTATTTCAATTGGTGTGCCCGTTCGTTTGCCTAGTTCTAATGGCTCAACGAAAATAGAAGTCAGCGCTTTTCGGCCCGTGGTTTTTGTGACGGCGTGGCCCAAATGCAGCGCTGCGCCAGCGAGTTTCGCTAGCGACTTCGCTGCGTCCGAAACAACCGCGCGCACATCAATAATTGCTGCAACCATCGCGCCAAGCGCGGCAAGATCTGTGGCGGTTTGATAGGCGCTGTCGTTGTTGGTGAAAATTACTATCGGAGCGGAAGGGACCAGCGCGTCACGTTTTGCTAATTGACCTACTAAGGATGCCAGCATGATGCCGGGAATATCATTGCCGGGAAACACGATAGGGCGTTCGGTTGCGCCTGTCGCATGGATGGCTGTTTGGGCGCGGATGATCCAGTAGCGCTGACGTGGCTCGCCCTCGGCGCGATCTGATTTGTGATCCGCTACGCGCTGTGTGGCGGCGTAAGTATTGCCGTCGTAAGCGCCCCAAACAAGGGTGCGTGAGAGTGTTTGTACACCGTCTATATTTGGATTTGATGGCGGGTTGCTATCTGCCAAAATTACGCGCAAACCGGCTTTGGCGGCGGTGGTCGCGGCGGCAATTCCTGCTTCACCTGCACCGATGACCAACACATCGCAAAATGCATTCATGCGCTCGTATCGGTCGGTATCGGGAATTGCACTTGCACGGCCAAGTCCTGCGGCGCGGCGGATGATTTTCTCGCAAAACATCCAAAATTTGGTTGAGCGAAGCGGGCCAATACCCAGCCCCATGAATGTCTTATAGTAAAACCCTGCAGAAAACAGTTTTCCTGCCAAGCCATTAACCGCACCGAGATCATGTTGGAGTGACGGGAAACGGTTCTGGCTTTCGGCTATCATGCCGTCGAAAATTTCGACCTCAGTGGCGCGCAGGTTTGGTTCGCGGTAGCCATTGCGGACCAGAGTGACCAACGCGTTCGGTTCGGCATTGCCGGGCGCGAACAGGCCACGCGGGCGGTGATATTTGAACGAGCGGCCAAAGATGGTTTGACCACTGGCGAGAAGGGCTGAGGCTAGCGTGTCGCCCTCAAAGCCGGAAACCGGCTTGCCATCAAAATAGAAAGTTATCAGCTTGGCGCGGTTGAATGTGCCGCCATTTTCAAACCGTTTGAAGCTCATTATTTTGCACCCCGCACGGCATCGCGGGCAAACGTTACGCTGAATATTTCGTGGGTGGCTGTGTCGCGCTCGACCAGCAAATGGCTGCGGCAACCAGCATGATGTTGCCAGTATTCCTTGTGGCGGCCGCGTACGTTGGTGCGGTCATAAACATAGGTGTACCAAGCGTGGGAATCTTGCGAGCCAAAGCCCGGCTGGGTACGGTTGGCATCACCTTGGTAAGTGAATTCGATCAGGTCGCGGGTTCCGCAGTGGGGGCAATTTATTCTCATTTCAATGCCATTTCGGGGTCGCGCCCACGCCTTTGTCGTCGATCTGTTTTCCAGTGCGGAAACGCGAGAGGACAAAGGGGACAGCAAGCGGATGAATTTCATCTTTGGCAATTGTATGAGCGAAACACACGCCCGAGGCGGGCGTCGCTTTGAAACCACCATAGCACCAGCCGCAATTGAGATACATGCCCGGTAGCGGACCAATGTCGATGATAGGCGCGCCATCCATCGACATATCCATAATACCGCCCCATGAGCGCAGCAAGCGAACGCCTGTGAGGCCGGGAAACAGCGCCACCATCTCGCTCATCACATCTTCTAGAATGGGAAGATTGCCGCGCTGGGCGTAGGAATTGTAACCGTCAATATCACCGCCAAATATTATGCCCCCCTTATCAGTTTGGCCGAAATAAAGATGCCCGCCACCGAAAGTGGCGACAGTGTTGATAACCGGCTTCAGTGCTTCAGAAACAAAGGCTTGCAGCACATGACTTTCAATCGGGAAGCGCTCAATGCCAGCTAGACTTAGTACATGGCCCGTTGAACCCGCGACCGCGACCGCGACTTTTTTGGCACGGATTTCGCCTCGAGTTGTTTTAACACCGACGATTTTGTTTCCATCACGCAGGAAGCCTATGACTTCGCAGTTTTCAACCAGATCGACGCCGCGCCTGTCTGCGCCGCGCGCATAACCCCACGCTACTGCATCATGTCGGGCTGTGCCGCCGCGCCACTGCATTAATCCTCCCTCGATGGGGAAGCGTGCGTTATGGCTCATATCAATGCCGGGCAGGGCGCGTTCGACCTCTTCACGCGTGAAGAGTTTGGCGTCAAGGCCATTGAGCCGCATCGCGTTGCCGCGCCGCGCGAACTGGTCCATCTGGCCGGGCGAGTGACCAAGATTGAGAACGCCACGCTGTGAAAACATCACATTGAAATTCAGCTCATGGCTGAGCGTTTCCCAGAGTTTCATGGAGTATTCGTAGAAATGCTGGTTTTCAGTGAGTAGGTAATTTGAACGAATGGCAGTGGTATTGCGTCCGACATTGCCGGAGCCGAGCCAACCCTTTTCCAACACGGCTACATTGGAGATGCCGTGTTCTTTGGCTAGATAATAGGCGGTGGATAGCCCATGGCCGCCGCCGCCGATAATAATGACGTCATATTCCGGCCTAGGTTCGGCTTTACGCCACGCTTCTTTCCAGCCAAGGTTTCCTTGGACCGCATTTTTCAACAGCGAAAATATAGAATATTCGGCCAAAATTTTGGGCTCGCACATATGGGTTTGTCAGACACCAAACTGGTACGGAATGCTGTGTTTGTGAAGTCAAAATAACGACATTTTGTTCGCTATGTCGTTGGTGATTGTTGAATGTGGTGGTGGACGAGATATGAGTGCGCCTTGTCGCGGAGGTTATGCTTCATTAACACTGCAATTAGCTGTCTTGGGAGGACGTGATTCCGCGCATGAAAGATAAATTTTTTTTGAGCCTTTTAAAGGCACTTTTAATCGCTTGGTTCACTGTTTTCAGTACGCTGGCGTTTGGCGCTTTTGTTGACGACCAGCGCGCGGTTTTTGCAACAATAAAAGCAAAGGTCGAGGCGATAGGCCCGAAAATAATTGAAGGTGCAAACGATGATTCAAGGTTGGCGCAATATCGAATAGAGCTCGATAAACTCGCCAAGGATGTTCTGGATGTTGCCGTAGCATTCCGGCCGCGATTGGCCGAAATCAACAAGCGTTTAACTGATATTGGCCCTGTCCCCGCTGCTGATACGCCTACTGAGACGACAGCAGTTTCCGATGAGCGCAAGCGCTTGGGCGCCGAGAAGGCGGCAATTAACGCATTACTTGGGGAAACTGAAGATGTATCGATTGCAGCTAATCAGCAGGTAGATGACATTGCCGAGCGCCGCCGCAATTTATTTGCTGCGGATTTGACCAAGCGTGTGGATATAAAAACTGTATTGGGCAGCGAAGTGGGCAGCGCCGCACAGGATGAGGCGGCGGTGTTTGTCAAGATACTGAAGTCTTGGTTCGCCTTTGTGACTAATTTTAAACTGCAGTCTGTGCTGGGCGCAACCTTCTTCGCGCTTTTGTCGGCCATCATTATGTTTATTGGCGGTAATCGGGTTTTTGGCAGGTTCTATAGCCGCGATATCCGTGCCGAAGAGCCGTCATACCTCAGCCGTCTTTCTGTTGCGTTTTGGTCCACACTGATACCTACCACGACGGTTGTGATATTTTTGGCGGTTACATATTTTTTCTTTGATTACTTCAAAGTGCTGCGACCGGACATTCGCGAGATTTTCGTCAGCGCACTTAGCACATCGGCTATCGTATATTTCATCTATCGGCTGGCCAGCGCTATACTTTCGCCGGATATGCCCAATTGGCGTCTGCTGCCGGTAGACCCGAAACCGGGGCGTTTGTTGGTCTGGCTTGTGATGGCCACAGCAATTGTCTCAGGACTTGATACATTTACTAATGTTATCAATGAGGTGCTTGGATCGCCACTTTCATTGACCATTGCCAAGAGTCTCGTTGGCACTGTGTTGGTGGGGCTTCTGGTCATAGCAATTGGCCTGGTGCGACCGGCTGAAAATGGCGATGGATTATCCAGCACAGCCCGCAATTTGAGAAATGGCCTATTTGTACTGGGTCTGCTGCCTTTGATTGCCGCATTGTTAGGCTACATCGGTCTGGCCCGGTTTGTCAGCCAGCAGATCGTCATTACCGGCGCGATTTTAGTCACTATGTATCTTGGTTTTAAGAGCGCGCAATCGCTTTCAAGCGAGGGCGCATTCGCGGTATCCAGTATTGGCAAAGCGGCTCAGCGACGCTTTGGATTGGATGATTTGGGCGTTGACCGTTTAGGCGTATTGGCCAGTATTGTGGTCAATTTGTTAGTGCTGGTAATAGGTATTCCGCTTATCTTGCTTCAGTGGCGCTTTCAATGGGATGACATTCGCTCATGGTTTTATAAGGCATTGAATGGATTCACTATTGGTTCGGTGACTATCTCCCTTATTGGCGTCCTGACCGGAATTTTCATGTTTGCGCTGATTTGGGCACTGACGCGCTGGTTCCAACGCTGGCTCGATGGCAATGTCTTATCGCGCGGCAAGATCGACAGCGGCGTGAGGCACTCGATACGCACTGCCATCGGCTACGCCGGCATTGCGCTAGCTATATTGGTCGGTATTTCGTCTGCAGGTATAGATTTGACCAGCTTGGCTTTAGTGGCTGGTGCGCTTTCACTGGGTATCGGTTTTGGTTTGCAAAACATTGTCTCCAACTTCGTGTCTGGCCTGATCCTTCTGGCAGAAAGGCCTTTTAAGGTAGGCGATTGGATTGAGGCGGGCTCGACAGCCGGCATCGTTAAGAAGATTTCTGTGCGTGCGACCGAGGTTGAGACATTCCACCGCCAAACCGTTATTTTGCCGAACTCGGAGCTTATCAATGCTGCGGTCGGCAATTGGACACATCGCAATAAATTAGGCCGGATCGATATCCCGGTTAGTGTAACCTACGGCAGTGATGTGCGGCTTGTGCAGGCGACGCTTTTGGATATAGGGCGTGGTAACGCGATGGTCTTAAAAAGTCCCGAACCGTTTGTTCTGTTTGCTGGCTTTGGCCGCACCGCATTGGATTTTGAATTGCGGGTCCACCTAAATGATATTACGCAATCGCCGCTTGTTCAAAATGCCGTTCGTTTTGCAATTATCGAAAGATTTGCGGAGCTGGGCATCGATATTCCGGTCCCGGCACGCGATATAGCTATCAGGGGCTTGGCGGGAGATTCAATTTCACTGACGGGTTCTTTGCTCACCACCACGCCACCTGTTGAAAAACAAAAAAACGCGCCTAAACCTCGTACTAAATCACTAAAAATCTGACTAACTTGTTCAGGTGGCGTTCAGGCAGACTATTCTATAAGACAAATGTAACGCGGGGGTTCCCGCCCCAACAGAGGCGGTGCAACTAGCACCGGAAAACGATGAATAAGTTTAATGTTGCACTTGCCGCAGTGTTGATGATGAGCGGCGCAGCATCTGCAGCCAGCGTAATCAACCGCGATGCTGATGCACAGACATTGATCGTGACCGAAGGTGCCAGCAAGTCTGAATTGGCAGTTGGTGCCGGTGAAACTGTAGAGTTTTGCAGTGCAGGTTGCTTTGTGACGATGCCAAATGGTGATCGTCAAGCTTTGACCGGCTCAGAAACGATCGAAATCAAAGGCGGAGTTGGTACGATCAAGTAATCAAAGTTTGCGATATTTTTGATTTGGAAAGGCCGGGTAACTCCGGCCTTTTGATTTTGTTAACTGCGACTATGAATTGTTGAGTGTCACGCACCACTGTTTTCACTGTTCGTTTGAGTATTTGATCTATGAATAGCTCATGGACACTCTTACAGATCGCAACCGAATACCGCTTGTTGTGGACCTTGATGGAACCGTTATCGCGACGGATCTGTTGTGGGAATCGCTGGTTGCTGCCGCCAAGAAAAATATTCTGGTGCTGTTTTTATTGCCGTTTTGGCTTTTGAAGGGCAAGGCATTTCTCAAATGCGAGCTGGCCAAGCGCATAACTCTTGATGTTGCAACGCTGCCGTACCGGCAGGAATTTATAGATTATTTGCGTGCGCAGAGGGCATCAGGCCGCACACTTGTTTTGGCTACAGGCAGTCCGGAACCGTTCGCAAGCGCAATTGCCGCCCATCTTGGTTTGTTCAGCGATGTTATTGCGACAACGCCGGTGTTAAACCTTACATCTACGCGTAAACGTGACGCGCTCACGGCAAAATATGGCGATGCCGGATTTGATTATGCAGGCAATAGCCAAGATGATATCTCGGTATTCGATGCTGCAGCGCTGGCAATCGTTGTCGCGCCTGATGTCGCGGCGGCTCGTTTCCAGCGGATTTCGAATTCAACATTATTCGCAGCGCCTCGTGTAACGTATATTACTTTAACCAAGTTACTACGTGTACATCAATGGGCCAAGAACTTACTTATTGCCGTTCCTGCTGTGTTGGCGAATGATCTTGCCCGCCCTGCGACAGACATTGCGATCTTACTGGCTGTAATTGCATTTTCCCTGCTGGCGTCAGCGATCTATATTGTCAATGACTTGTTCGATTTGGACGCTGACCGCCGTCATAAATCTAAATTCAAGCGTCCAATCGCCTCAGGTCTGATTGCGATCCCGACGGCGCTGTATATCGCCGTCATGTTAGTGATTTGCAGCGCCGCGATTAGTCTGTATTTGCCGCTTTTGTTCTGGATCGTTATGGGTGGCTATGCGCTTTTGACAACGCTTTATACGTTTTTCTTGAAGCGTATGTTGTTGATTGATGTTCTGGCGCTGGCCGGACTGTATACAATTCGCGTGATTGCCGGTGCTGCGGCTACCCAGATTGAAGTGTCGTTCTGGCTGTTGGCCTTCTCTGTATTTTTCTTTTTGTCGCTTGCGTTGGTAAAGCGATATGTTGAGCTGGAGGGGATGCCAAACATCGGCATTGAAAAGATATCGGGACGCGGGTACCGCGTTTCTGATGCTCAAGTTCTGGCCGAGTCCGGTATAGCCGCAACGTTCTCGTCTGTGCTTGTTTTGGCGCTGTATATTGATAGCGATCAAGTACGGCTGCTTTACACACAACCCGATTTGCTCTGGCTGCTGTGTCCGATTGTTCTTTACCTTTCGCTCAGAATTTGGGTGTTGGCGCGGCGTGGTGAGATGCATGAGGATCCCGTGGTGTTTATCCTGTCTGATTGGCGCAGTCAGATTATGGTGCTGATTGGCGCGGCACTCGTTTTTATAGCGGCGTGGTGAGATGGTGTGGCTCGAGAGTTTTGGTCGTGTTCATAAGGGCGAGTTTGCATCATGTGACGAGCAGTTATCGGGCAGTGAGTTCATGCTGGCGTTTGGTAACGGTCGTAGTTATGGCGATACTTGTCTACCTCCTGCAAATGGCTCGACGATTAAATTTCGCCAGGAACCGCTTATTCAATTTCACGCGGATACGGGTATTCTTATTGCTGATGCCCACGCCAGTCTGTCTGATATCATCTTGAATTGTGGACCTCAGGGCTGGTTCGTGCCCGTCACTCCTGGCACAAAATTTGTCACGCTTGGCGGTGCAATTGCTAATGACGTACATGGCAAAAATCATCATGTACGCGGATCATTCGGGGCACACGTTTTGTGGTTTGATTTGGTTCGCTCTGACGGGCAGGTGCTACGCTGCTCGCCAATTTCAAATGCGAATTTCTTTGCCGCGACTATCGGTGGCATGGGGCTGACCGGGCTGATCTTGCGTGCCGCAATTCAGATGTTCAAAGTGCCGTCAGTCAATGTAATTGAGGTGATAAAGCCGTTTGCATCGCTGGTAGAATACTTCGAACTTTCGGAGGCTGCTGACCGCGAGAATGAATATGCAGTGGCTTGGATTGACCAGTTGGCGAGCGGTAAGCGCACCGGGCGCGGACTGCTCTTTGCGGGCAATCATGCCAACAAAAGTGAGTTCACGCCGCACCGCAAAGCGCCGCGGTTTTCAATGCCATTCGTACCGCCGATCAACTTGCTGAATGGCCTGAGCGTGCAGGCATTTAACATGGCTTACCGTACGGCAAAATCGCGCAAACGTGCGCCTTCTACCACGCATTATGATACGTTTTTTTACCCGCTGGATATGGTGGGTAAATGGAACCGTTTTTACGGCCCCCGTGGTTTACATCAGCACCAAAGCATAATTCCGTTTGACGCCGCGCAGATGATTATCCCTGCAATGCTACAAAAAACGCGCGATGCCGGACAGGTGTCATTTCTCACGGTTTTGAAGCGCTTAGGTGACGTGAGATCGCCCGGGATTTTGTCTTTTGCACGGGCTGGCTATACATTGACCTTGGATTTTCCGCATAAGGGACCGAGCACTTTGGCGCTACTGAACGAGCTGGACGCCATGACAATTGCCGCAGGCGGCGCTGTCAATCCTTACAAGGACAGCCGGATGACAGCGCTTGTATTTGACAGGTCTTTTCCAAATTGGCGCGGGCTGGAAGCGTTGCGTGACCCGCAATTTATGTCAGGGTTTTGGACGCGCACTGCGATGATTTTGGAAGGAAAATGATAAGAAATGCCAATGAAAACGGCTAAATCGTGAGATGCGTGGCATTTTAATCATTTTTTATACGGGATCGTGAACGGCGGTGTTTATCAGGAAGACGGGACGTAAGGGTAAGGGACGATGACGAAGTACATACCATTCATTTTGTTTACCGTGTTGACCAATGCGGCGGCGCAAGTGATGCTGAAGCAGGGCATGATGTCACTTGGCCCGCTGTCATTCGGCATGGATACGATCATCTCGCGGGTGTTTCAAATCGTCTTTAACCCGTGGGTTTTTGCCGGACTTTCAATGTTCGTGATCTCAATGGCATCGCATCTGTTTGTGCTTTCCAAGGTTGATTTGTCCTTCGCTTACCCGTTCCTTTCTCTTGGCTATGTCGTCGTCGCGTTCACCGCTTGGTTTCTGTTCAAAGAGGAAATAGGTATCTACAAAATGGCAGGGATTGCATTCATTTGTATAGGTACGATTTTGATCGCGCAGGGTGGCAGTCATACGGCGGATGAGAAAATCACCACCTCGGTTTCAGGAGTTAAATCATGAGACATATAATTTTTGGCGGTGATGGATTCGTCGGGCGTCACCTCGCGCCGCTTATCTGCGCTGATGGATATGAGGTCGTTGTCGCTGACATCGTTAAAAGCGATCTGCCGCACTATGAAAACGTATCATTCGTAACGTGCGATGTGACGGACCGTGATGCTGTGATGAAGGTCGGTCTTAGGGCGGATGACATGGTCTATAATCTTTCGGCCAAGATGCTTTCGCCTTTGCAGGTGCGTGCCAAGCGCCATGATTTTTTCTTTCCGGTGAATTATTTTGGCACGGAAAATATCATTCTGAGAATGGATAAAGTGGGCGCTAAAAACCTCATCCACTTCACCACGGATATGATTTATGGGCATACAGTTACGTACCCAATGACCGAAGACCACCCTGTTGCGCCGCTTGGCGAATATGGTTGGTCGAAGCAAAAAACGGAAGTGCTTGCCGCCGAATGGCGCACGAAGGGCATGAATATTTCGCTGTTCCGCCCGCGTCTTATCATCGGGCCGGGACGTCTTGGCATTTTGGAGAAGTTGTTCAAACTGATTGATTTAAACCTGCCGGTTCCAATGATTGGCTCGGGCAAAAATCCGTATCAGTTCATTTCTGTTTTTGATTGCGCGTCTGCCGCATATGCCGCTTTCAAGGCTGGTGTTCCAAACGAGGCCTATAATCTTGGCTCGTTAAATCCACCTCCCGTGCGCAAGCTGCTGGGTGATTTAGTTCGTCATGCCAAGTCAAAATCGCTGCTCATTCCCACACCCGGATGGGCGGTGAAGAAGACGCTTGATTTTTTTGACTGGATGAACATGCCGATCATGGACCCTGAGCAATATCTCATTGCTGATGAAGAATGCGTACTGGATGTTTCCAAGGGTAAACGCCAGCTTGACTGGGTTCCGCAATATCGAGACGAGGACATGTTGATCGCGGCGTATGTGGAATATCGCGCAAAGAAGACCGGCGCTGCGAACCAAAATTCTTACGCAGTCGCCGCAGAGTGAAGAGGCCAAAATGAATCAGATTCTGAAAACCAAAGACACTGCCGCCCGAATGCGCGTTGACGCGCCGGAGATTGCTCCTATGCACATGACAAGTAAGCCAAAACTTATGAGCGTCGCAGATGCTAAGTCGATGAGCGTTCCGGCGATGACCGAGCTATTCAAATCGCACATCAACCCCGGCCAGTTGCATTTTATGAAGCTGCTCGGTTTTCACAAAGTGAAGATCGAAAGCGCGGACGGCATGTACTATACAGATCAGAACGGGCGGAGGATTCTCGACTTCTTCGGCGGCTTTGGATCGCTTGCGTTCGGGCATAATCACCCGCGCATTGTGAATGCCCGCAAGCAGTTTCAGGACGAAAAGCGTCATGAAATTGCGATTGCCTTCATGTCGCAATATGCTGCAACACTGGCGCATAACATTGCACAATGTTCGCCGGGCGATTTGGATATGGTATTCCTTGGTTCATCTGGCTCGGAAGCGATGGAGGCTGCCATAAAGGTAGCCGAACGCGCTGCGGGTCCGCAAAAGCCAAAAATCGTTTATGCTGAAAACTCATTCCACGGCAAAACCAAGGGCGTGTTGTCCATCACCGACGGCCAACTTTATCGCGGTGATTTCAAGCTGGTCGATAATGTTTTGAAAGTACCTTTTGGCGATATTGAGGCCGTTGAAAATCTGTTTCAATCAGATCCAGCGATTGGTACCATTGTGCTTGAGACGGTGCAGGGCGGCGGCGGCATCATCTTGGCGGATAAGGACTATTGGCAAAAACTGCGCGCGCTTTGCGATAAGCATGGTGTGTTGTGGGTAGCCGACGAGGTGCAATGTGGCCTTGGCCGCACTGGAAAATTCTACGCCTTTGAACATTATGGCGTTATCCCGGATGTGACAGCACTAGCTAAATCTCTGGGCGGCGGTAAGGCAGCAGTTGGCGCGATGGTTGCGCGCCGCGAAGTTTACATGAAGGCCTATGGCACTCCGAAGACGGCAATGATCCATGCGCAAGCCACTTTTGGCGGTATGGGCGAGGCTTGCATCACGTCCATTGAAGCGCTCAACGTGCTTTACGATGAAGACCTGATTGGTAACTCAGAGCGCGTCGGCGCGCGCATCATCGCAGGTCTCAAAGCCTTGCAAGTGAAATATCCAAAGATTATCAAGGACGTGCGCGGACAGGGCATGATGATTGGTCTTGAGTTCCATGATTTCAGCCAAACTCTGCCGGTGATGCTGCGCCCGATGGTGGCGATGTTGGATGATAAGCTTAAAGGTTCGCTTTCAGGTTTTGTTGGTGCGCAGCTTTTGCGTGACTATGACATTTTGGTTGCGTTCACTGAGTATAACCGCAACGTTATTCGCCTTGAACCGCCGCTGATTTGTAAGGTCGAAGAGGCAGATCGTTTTGTGACTTCGTTCGATAGACTGCTCGGTAAAGGCATTGTTTCGATCGTTAAAGACTTTATCGCTAGCCAGCTGAAATAAGTGATGGATAGCGAAGACGGCCAAACTAACAATGCGCTGGCGCGACGTGCCAGTTCCTTGCTTGAACTTGTGATCCGTACTTATGTCCGGTTTGCTACAATTCTTGGCGTGTTGATTTTTGTTGGCTATCTGGCGATAACCGTTGCAACGTCTTACCTTCTGCCTGAGGCGAACTGGGATATGTTGCCGTATTTGGCTGTGGCCGGTGAGGCGAAGTTTACTGATCCCGTTGCCCTGCATGGCTTTGCTTATGCGGCGGTGAAGGACGGCGTTTCGGCATCCAACTATGCGGCGTTGACGAACGATGGCGGCGGGTTTCGTAGTCATATGGCGGAAAACGCAACCGACTTTGTATCGCTCCTAGGCATGTATCGTGTTAAGTTTTTGTATGGAAATATTATTTCGTTCGTAGCGAACTTCGTATCACCCGTGAGCGCGCTGCGTGTGGTATCGGCACTGTCCGCAATCTTGTTTGGCAGCCTTGTTTTAGCATGGTTGCGCTCCGCACAGGCGCTGGCATTAGCGCCGGTCTTTGCCGGATTGATGATCCTTGGCGGCTTTGGCGAGGCGGCACGCGTAGGAACGCCAGACATGCTATGTGCGGCGCTGATCCTTGGCGGTCTTTATGCATACTCCTTCAAGAATGAATGGATGACAGCTGCTTTACTAACGCTGGCGTTTCTTGTGCGGCCGGACAATATTGTTTTCATTGGCGTATTTGCTGCCTTGCTTGCTATTTATCGCGAAAAAAGTGTCGGGGCAGCTGCGGCATTTGTTGCCTGCTTTATCGGCTATTTCACTATCTCGCATTTTGCCCATCATCCGGGCTGGTGGCCGCATTTATATTTCTCAAGCATTGAGCAGCACCAAAACATGATGGATTTTCATCCGGCTTTTTCACTCTCGCTTTATGCTCATGCCTTCGGCGCGTCGTTCCTGAGAGCGTTGGAATTCAATAGTTGGGTTGGCGTTAGTATCCTAGCGCTCGGACTTTGGCTTCTTGCAGATAGGGCCGGGTTTAAAATGGACCGTCGTGCGGCCATCGGTTTTGCAGCGCTGGTGCTGTCGGTGCTCACAAAATTTGTGGTGTTCCCTATCCATGATACGCGGGTTTACTTCCCCGCTCTTATCCCTGCATTTTTAATTTTGTTGCCCGTCCTACAGGCATTTCATCGCCAACGTTCCAACGGAGCCTCGTCATGAGCCTTTTAACAGAACTGCCGCGTATTGCTGTTTCGCTAGGCATTCCCAAAGGTATTTTGGATCGCGGCGCCTCGTTGCGTGGTACACGTTTTCTTGCCCGTGCGGCTATTAAGTCGCACTTTGCCGGACGGCCGTTTCAAATGGTGAACGTTGGCGCTTGTGACGGCGTGTTGTTCGACGATGCGACGCCTTGGTTGCACCGCATTAAGGGGTCCAGGGCGGTTTTGGTGGAGCCGATCCCTTATAACCAAGAGCGTTTGCGCAAGAACTATCCTGATACATCGCGCTTCGTCATTGAGAAACTGGCGATTACCCGCGAGCCTGGAACAATCAGCGTCAAGACGTTCGATAGCGCGGCGCTGGAGGCGGGTACACTGCCGATTGAGTTTATCGGTTGCTCGTCGGTGGCAGAAACCAACCTTATGTCTGGTGTCAACGCTTGGGGCGAAAATGACAGTAATTTCCAAAAGTACGCGCCCTTTTTGAGGGATTTGGAAGTACCTTCCGACACGCTGCAAGCTGTGCTGGAGCGCAATAAAGTTGACTACATAGACGCATTTCTAGTGGACTGCGAAGGCGCGGACTGGACTGTGTTTGACCAGCTTGATCTGACCAAGTACCGCCCCGGCATGATTAAAGTCGAGATCGGCGCGTTGCCAGCAACTGAGGTCGGGCAGGTTATCATTAAGCTGAAATTGGCTGGTTACGCTGTCGGTTTAATGAATGAGGACGTTTGGGCATTTGCCTGACATCATTTAAATTCTTACCGTCGCGGCTATTTGTCGTTCGTGTCGCAAACAGGCTTTGCACTATTCGCCCAGAGCAATAGTGTGGTGTTCCAGTATTGATTTTGGAGCGCTACACATGTCTAAGTTTCCGGCAAAAGCAAAAGTGGTTATTGTCGGTCTCGGCGGAATTGTCGGGGCGAGTGTGGCCCATCATTTAATAGAGCGCGGCTGGGACGATATTGTAGGAATAGATAAGTCTGCCATACCCACAGACATTGGCTCGACCAGCCATGCCTCTGATTTTTGCTACACCACCAGCCATGATTATTTGTCCGTATGGACCACGCAGTACTCCATCGATTTTTTTGAAAAGCGCGGTAACTATGCGCGGGTGGGCGGGCTTGAGATTGCGCGTGTTGGCGATGATGCGCGGATGGATGAGATCAAGCGTAAGGTCGCATCCGCCAAGGCATTTGGCACACGTGCTCGGCTGATTGAGCCAAAAGAAATCAAAGAAAAGTTCCCGCTGATCGAAGAACATTTGGTGCAAGGCGGTCTGTGGGATCCGGATGCAGGACTGGTTATCCCGCGCAGCCAAGTGGTTGCGGGGTTGCTTGTTGATGAAGGCACGAGGGCTGGTAAACTGAAAGCCTTTGCTAATTGCCCCGCGCAGTCGCTTGTGATTGAAAATGGCCGGATCAAAGGTGTCGTCACTGAGCGCGGAACGATAATGGCGGACCATGTGGTGATCTGTGCCGGCCTTTGGGGCCGCTTGATCGCGGAAATGGCGGGCGAAGATTTGCCAGTGATGCCGGTTGACCATCCACTCCTGTGGTTTGGCCCTTATGACAAGTTTGCCGGCACGGGCAAAGAAATAGGTTATCCACTACTACGCGATCAGGGCAACTCGGCTTACATGCGTGACACCGGGGATCCAAAATCATCCGAAGGCGGCATGATTGAGTGGGGCTATTACGAGGAGAAAAATCCACGCCTGTGCCATCCACGTGACATATTGGAAAAATATCAGGCGCGCCTTTCTCCTTCGCAACGAGACCTCGATATGGAGCAGATATTGGAGCCGCTTGAGCGGGCAATGGAACTAACGCCGATACTTGCCGAACTTGGTTATGAAGAGCGGCGCTCGTTCAATGGTCTCTTACAAGTGACGACAGATGGCGGCCCGTCCATGGGCGAAAGTCAGAAAGTGCGCGGGCTTTGGTACGCAGTTGCGATTTGGGTGAAGGACGGCCCGGGAATGGGCAAGCTCATTGCTGATTGGATGACCGACGGGCGAACAGAAATTGACCATAACAAAATAGACTATGCCCGCTTTTATCCGCACCAGATGGAAGAGCAATTCATTCACGACCGCTGCACTGAAACCGCGATGAAGGTTTATAACCCTGCGGTGCATCCGCGCGAGCCGTTCTCAAAGGGACGTAACGTACGCCACTCGCCATTTTACGAGCGTGAGAAAGAACTGGGCGCTTATTTTATGGAGCTGGGTGGCTGGGAGCGCGCGCATGGCTACGCGGCCAACGAGCATTTGCTTGAAAAATATGGCAGCCGTGTTCCGGTTCGTGCCAATGAATGGGACAACCGCCATTTCTGGCGTGTTTCCAACGCCGAGCACCTGGCCATGAGCGAAGATGTTGGCATGGTAAACCTCTCTCACTTTGCGATTTATGACGTCGAAGGACCGGATCATTTAAACCTGATGGAATGGGTTTGCGCGGCGAAAGTTGGCGGCGATGCGAACATCGGCAAGGGTATTTATACTCATTTCCTTGACGAAAAGGGCATGGTACGCGCTGACTTAACAGTCATTCGAATGGCAGATCGTTGCCGCGTGATTGATGGCGCGGACGCTGGTCCCCGCGACTTCCGCTATTTGCAGCGAACGGCGCAGGATCGTAACCTGAATGTGACCGTCACGGATCGCTCCAGCGATCTCATAACGCTGGGCGTTTGGGGGCCTAACGCCCGTGCAACGTTACAGAAAGTGGTGGAAGATTCTGAGGCGCTGACTCATGAAAACTTCCCGTTTGCAGCGCTGCGCCAAATCAGGATCGCGGGCAAAAACGTCACGGCATTCCGTATTTCCTACGTCGGTGAGCAGGGATGGGAATTGCATATGAAATATGAAGATGGCCTTGCCGTTTGGGATGCTTTGCGCGTCATTGGGGTGATGCCGTTTGGTGTCGAAACTTATGCTAACACACGCCGCATGGAAAAAAGCCTGCGCCTACAAAACGCGGATTTGCTTACCGAGTATAATTTGTTGGAGGCTGATCTCGCCCGTCCGAAAGCTAAAGAGGCTGATTTCTGCGGCAAGGCTGCAAATGTTTCTCATCGCGCGTTGCCGCATCAGGTGGCCATGCTTTGCACGCTGACAATGGAAGCGAACATCGATTCTAAAGGCGTTGCCCGCTATCCAGTTGGCACCAGCCCGATACTTGACCCTGCCACTGGCGAGGGCCTCGTTGATGAGCTCGGCCGGCGCTCTTTTACAACTTCGATGGCCTATGGCCCGACAATCGGCAAAAACATTATGCTGGCCTACCTTCCGCATGATAAAGCGATTGAGGGTAAATTGTTTGAAATCGAGTATTTCAATGAGCGCTATCCGGTTCGTGTAACAGGCGTCGGCTATAGGCCGCTGTATGATCCGGAAAATCTCAAGCCGCGCAGTTGACCCACAAGAAGTCCGCGAGACTTTGGATCACGCGGAATTCTTACATCAGCCCGTTTTTTGCATAACGTCCCTTGGTGAGCTAATCCATTGCTCGAGCCACTCAAGCAATCGTGTGGCGGTTTGTGGTTTCTCAATATAGTCGTCCATTCCTGCGGCAATACACTTGGCTCGGTCGCCACTGAGGAAGTGGTTGGTCATGCCAACAATCGTGACATGCCCGGCCTGTCGCATTGATCTGATACGCCTTGCGATTTCGAGCCCGTCAAGCCCCGGCATTGAAACATCGGTAAGGATAACGCGCGGCATATTATTTGCGATTATTTCCAGCGCCTTTTCACCACTATTGACGATTGCGAAGCGATAGGGAGTGTTATCCAAACCGCTTGCGTAGGCGATTTGATGCACCTCATCCTGATCGAGAATAACGACGTCAGCGTCAGATAAACTTAAGGCACGTGGCGCGGACTTAGGTATAGCTGGTGGCAGGGCTCTATAAATATTCGTTTGCCGATTTAGTGCTTGGCTAACAATGGTCGTAATTTCTACTGCGTCGCCTGCCACCAGAATTGTTGGGATTGTTAGCGGTGTATTGGACGCGAGGTCGGCGGCAAAGTGCCCTGCAAGCTCAGTTCTACAAGATTGATCCTTGACCAAAATAAAATTAACAGGGTGACCCGCATTTGCAATTTGACGCACAGCTGCGACGACAACCTGCGCAGAATCAGCCCATCCAATCTCTAATCCAAACTCCTTCGCGATGTCCGTTACGACCGCCTTGTCACCTTCAGTGTGGCCATAAAACAATGCTTTTGGCTTAACCTGTGGCACTTGTACATCATTTTGATGGGCGATAACCTTCGGCTGTTCGGCGGCCTGTTCATCGCCGGTGATGCCTGCAGCGAGGTCGAACATATCTTGCACAACGCCCAGCAACGTTCCGGCGGAACGACGTATAATATCCAGCCTGCTCTTTTGCACCTGATCGAGATTCGATCCAATTAGCAATTCGGCCGCTGATATAACGCCGGTCATCGGCGTGCGGATTGTATGACTTAGCCGCGCCAATGTCACAGATTTAATACGACTGGCTGCGTCGGCTTCGCGTTGAGCTTTGGCGGCTCGCTCTTCCAGCTCTTGGATATAGGAAAGATCGCTGATGATCTCGACCCTATTGCCGCCGATGTGATTTTCGACTCTGAAATTTGCGGGTTCGCCCCGAAAGCGAGCAAACTTTATACCGCCCTTTGTTCGGGATGCTTCTGTCCGCATTTCATTTTCGACCGTGAACCATGTTTCACGCTCGTTTAGTGGCATTCCGGCGCCAGCAGACTTTGCCAGTGCGCTGAGGACTTCCCGATGCAGCATTCCAGGTGCGATAACGGCTCCAATCGAGTTGCAGCGTTTTGTGAAGCATTGGTTCGTTACGACGAGCATATTCTGTTTATCGTAGACGGCTATTTCATCATCAATACTGTCAATTGCCGCAAAAAGCTGTTCTTCGCGGATTGCAGCGTCTTTCATCAACCGTGCATGGTTTGTGTCGATTTGAAGTTGGCGCTCGGCGATTGAGGAGAGCGCCCGGATAATTCTTGACGAATCTTGCTGGCCTTTACGGATGGACACATAGTGGTCTCCGTTCGCGAAAGCTTCAGCAATTGCAATTTGATCGTCCAACTCATTCTGCCGAAGGTTGCTTCGATAGCCTGCAATTGTGCCAGCCACAACCGACACGGCGACTGCCAAAAGAAAGCCAGAGACACCAGGAGCGGTTGCGCTGCCTAGTGTCAGCCCAGAGATGACGTTGATTGTTGCCGCTGAACCAAGCGCGCAAAAGCCCGTGATAAAGCCGGATTGATATGGCTCACGATTTAAGCGGGCGAACACGGTTGCGTTCATGCGATTGGTCCTCGGGTGGCTTCAGTTACCCGCCAGACATAGCCTATTTGATTTAGATTGCTGTTAAGTCACTATTTAAAATTTTAATTACTTCACTTAATAGTTGTGTCTCTCGTATGCCTTTATGCTGCTAGCGGCGTTTTTCTATCAATTCGCTCTTGCTGTGGCGATCTTCCGTAGATTTCCCGGTAGCACTTGGAGAAATGTGATGCGGAAACAAAGCCACACGCTACTGCGACCTCCACAACTGGAAGTGAAGATTGAATGAGCAAATGCCGTGCGCGGTCCAACCGGATTTCCAAGTAATAACGCGCCGGGGAACGGCCCATTTCATGCCGGAATAACCGCTCGATCTGGCGGCGCGAAAGTTCAACATCGTCTGCGATGTCAATTAATGACAGCGGTTCCGACAGGTGGCCTTCCATTAATTCAATAATACTCAAAACTTTTGAGTTTTGCACACCGAGGCGCGCGCGCAGCGGCAGGCGTTGGCGGTCTTGCGGGTTACGCACGCGGTCAGTCAATGCTTGCTCGCAAATGCGATTGACCAAATTATCATCGTGGTCATCGCCAATCAGCTTTACCATCATATCGAGCGCCGCAGTTCCGCCTGCGCACGTGTATATATTGGTATCAACCTCAAACAAATCGGCAAAGACATTCGCCTTGGGGAACGCCTCGGAAAAACCGGGCAAATTTTCCCAATGGATGGCGCAGCGCTTGCCGGACAAGAGGCCTGCGGCGGCAAGAATGTGTGCGCCCGTGCACAGGCCACCAACTGATACGCCACGATTATATTCTTCGCGCAAGAAAGCGAATACGGATTTGTTGGTGTATTGTTCAACGTTTACGCCTGAGCAAACAAAAATCATTGACGGTTTGTCAGCGCCCATCAACATGCGGCGCTCGTCCTCAAGCGACGTCGTTGTCGCGCACTCAACGCCGTTGGATGCGGCTACAGGCTTGCCATCCAATGACGACAGCCGCCACTTATAAGACTGATACCCAAGCATCCGGTTTGCAAGTCGCAGCGGTTCGATAGCTGTCGCAAATGCTATCATCGAAAAGTCTGGAACTAGGAAAAATACGATAGTGCGCTTAACCGAATGATTGCCGTGCATGATTGACCTGAGTTCAAACGCAAAGTTGATCGTATCCGTTTGATGTCGCGCAGAGGCAAGGTCATAGCTTGGCGCTAACAGGAAATCACCGGAAAACCCTTGTTACACAAACGCATTCTTTGCGATAGTGTGAATTGTTCCATGTCGCAAAGTGAATTGCGTTATGGTAACGAAATTTGAAAATTTTAAAGAGGAGAATTATTCATGCCGTTTTCACGCGCACTCATCTATGGCTGCCTCGTTGCGGGAAAATGGTTAATGCTGTTCACCGCCATTCTATTTGCGGCACTGTTTGTATCTGATTATTGGGGCGCGGGAGCACATGGAATTCCCGTTGTGGCACTTGGCGGCGCGGCGATAAGCCTTGGTTTAGCGGGGTTGTGTCGGCTTTTTTCGCGTTGGATTGCTGCTGTTTGAACCTCCAATGAACAGGCTATTCAGTTGGCATACACAGTGTCATGATTAGGGTCAGAACATCATAAACGTTAGAGGAGGCAGACATGAAAAAGATCATCGCATTAGCAATGGCACTCAGCATCGGTGCGGCATTGCCCGCGCTGGCATCCGCCTTCTGGGGTGGCACAATTATCAATATTGCGCCAACGGATACGCTCAAAATTCGCAAATGGCCGTCTGCGTCCTCGCAGATTATTGACGCCTATGCGGTAGGCGCGAACATTTCCATGACTGGGCGCTGCAAAAACATCATCACCAACGCCTCGTTCCGCGTGGATGCGGGTGGCTCGGCTAACTGGAAATATTCCAAGATGAGCAAGCCCAACGTATGGTGCCAAGTGATGACAGACGGCGCGCAACTGGGCTGGGCACGGGGCAAGTTTATCTGGCCAGAGTGAGCTATTTTTTAGAGTGGTGCTTCACTTTGGGGCGAACTTGGGTGATTTTGAGGTCGGCTAATTCGGAATCATTCCCATGAACCCGCGCGATACCGTGATTGAAATACAAGGCTCCCCGGTCAAACTGTTTGGCCTGACCATACTCGGCATGGGGATGACCGTGCTGAGTGCGCTTGTGGCGTTCCAGTATATTCCTGTTGAAGATGGCAGTTTCAATCAATTTATGGGATGGCTTGGTATGCTGTTTTTCGGGCTCGCCGCCGCCATTGGGATTTCGCGCCTGTTCACCTTCAACAAAACAGTGATGACGCTTTCGCCAGCAGGACTGCTTGATACGCGAGTTTCAGTGCGTCCTGTGCCGTGGGACGCTATTGAAGATTTTGGCGTCTGGGAAATGCAGAGGCAAAAGATCATTGTGATTTCTGTCCCGCCTGAGATGGAGGTCTCCATTGGCATGACCCGCATGGCCCGCTGGTCCCGCGCCGCAAATGCCAAGCTGGGTGCAGATGGGCTGTGTTTTTCCGCCGCGGGGCTGAGTATGAGCCACGCGGAGCTTTTGGCAGCGATTGGGGAGCGGGTAGGCGGGGCTGAAACCCTCGTAACTCTCAATTCAATATAAGCGATTTCCTATGATAATCACCCGATCGGGTGATATTGTGACATCTCAATTTCCACTATCCCTTCGCAATCGCGGACAGTCTCTAGTGACATGCCCGCGACTGCGATGAGAAGCCGATAATGGCGGCAATAGATGGAGACTGGACATGACATTTCAATTTAGGAGCTTATTAGTTCCAGCAATACTTGCAGTATCGATTGCAAGCGCGTTTTCAGCGGAGACTATTAAGAAGGATGCAGTTATAATACTCACGCCAAAGAAGCTCGGCACGAAATCAAATGTTAAAAATAATTTGGTAAAGCCGGGTCCTGGCACCGGGGCAGACGAGCACGGGTGCATCCCACCGCAGATTTGGCACGCTGCTTCAGGAACATGCATCACTGATCTAATTAAGACAAATGACGCAGAAATGGACAGCAAAGAGTAGTCCAAAATTAAATGCGAGGCTCTTCAGCCTAAGAGTGGTTGCTCCGAGTGTGACCTATGCCAGCGAACTGGCAGTTACACAGGTGTAACTGGTGTAATCGTTGTGATGGCGGCAGGTTTGGAAGACGCTTTGATCTCTATCCCCGCCGTCTCCCACCGCGTCGTCCGCTTGATCCGTCCGCTGCCAGCTCCAACACTTTCCGTTCCGGCAGCTTCACGACCGCAGCCAAGTTTGGAAACATATCCACCTTGTTCGGCATTGCCATGGCGTGCACAAACAACTGCTGGAAATGCGGCTCTAGGGCGGTTTCGATTTTCTCTACTTTAGCCACTGTTGCTTCTATTTCGCGGCGGTGGGTTCGGTTGAGGAGCGCCATGCGCGCGCCGGTTCCGGCGGCGTTGCCTACGGCCTTGACGCGGGTTAGGTCGCAGTCGGGAATGAGGCCGAGCACCATGGCGTATTTCGGGTCGATGAACGAGCCGAATGCGCCAGCGAAGCGGATTTCATCGACGTGGGTCACATCCAGTTTTTCCATCAACAATTTGATGCCGGCATAGAGCGCGGCTTTGGCGAGCTGGATGGCGCGGATGTCGTTTTGTGTCACGGTGATGCGCTGTTCGCCATCGTGCAAAAGGTAGGAGAATGTGCGGCCATTTTCAAAGATGCGCGGTGTGCGCTCCGCCATGGCGCCGTCTATCACTCCATCTTCGGAAATGAGGCCGGAGAGGAACATTTCGGCCACGACTTCGATAATCGCCGAGCCGCAAATGCCGGTGATGCCGGTTTTGGCGGCGCTTGTCGCAAAGCCGTCTTCGTCGGACCATTGTTCCGTGCCGATGACGCAGAACTTGGGTTCCAGCGTTTCCGGATCAATACGCACGCGCTCGATGGCACCGGGCGCAGCACGCTGGCCGGAGGAAATTTCCGCGCCCTCAAAGGCGGGACCAGTGGGTGAGGAGCAAGCGACCGTGCGCTGGCGGTTACCCAGCACGATTTCAGCATTTGTGCCCACGTCGACCAAAAGCATCATATCGTCTTGGCGGTCCGGCCCTTCGGAGAGCGTTGCAGCAGCAGCATCTGCGCCGACATGGCCCGCGATACACGGGATAATATAGAGCCGTGCGCCTTCGTTGAGCGGGATGCCCATATCTGATGTTTTGCCCTTAACCGCGCCGGAAACGGCAAGCGCAAACGGCGCGCCGCCCAACTCTGTCGGGTCAATACCGAGGAAGAAATGGTGCATGACAGGATTGCCGACGAAGACGGCATCCAAAATATCGGCGCGGTTGACATTGCCTTCGGTGCAAACCTGATCGACCAGCGCGTTGATGGCATCGCGCACGGCCTTGGTGATGGCATCTGCCCCACCTGGATTCATCATCACGTAGGATACGCGGCTCATCAAATCTTCACCGAAGCGGATTTGCGGGTTTTGCATGCCCGATGACGCTGCGACACGGCCAGACAGGAGCGACACAAGGTTCATGGCAATTGTGGTCGAGCCTATATCGCAGGCGATGCCATAGGCCTCATTATGCAAGCCCGGCCACAGCGCGATGATGCGCGGGGTTTCCGAGTCTTCGTCCTTGTGAATGGCCGCGGTGACGCACCAATTGCCTTTGCGCAAAATGCTTTGCACTTTGGGTAGCAGATAGAAATCGACATCGAGCTTTTTGTAGCCCCACTCGTTTTGCAGCGCCACGATGAGGCGATCCATATCGCCGAGCGGCTTATGCATATCCGGCTCTTCAACCTCGACATAGCAGAGGTGAATAGCAGGATTACGCTCAATCACGCGGTCGCCAACGGCCTTGCGGATAACCTGCGCGTTGACGACGGTATCTTGCGGTACGTCGATAACCAGATCGCCTTCGATAGTGGACGAGCAGGACAAGCGGCGGTCCGCCGCGATTTCGCGCACTTCGGCGTAGCGCAGTTCTTTTGGGCCGCGCGGCGAGATATGATCGTTCGACGAGACGATTTTGTGCTTGGCGAAATTGCCTTCTTGCACTTCCACTTGGCAGCGCCCGCATGTCGCCCGCCCGCCGCATACGCTTTCCACATAAACGCCAAGCTGACGCGCCGCTTCTAGAACCGTGGTGCCAACAGGAAAGCGCCCGCGCTTGCCGGACGGCATGAAAAGGACAAGGGGATCGGTGTTTGTGGTCATGCGGAATAATGCCTCTTAAATAATGATTGGCGTGAGGCGCCCCCCTCTGTCCTGTCGGACATCTCCCCCGCGAGGGGGGAGATCGGCGCTCCACCGTTCGCTGCCAATCGCGTAAGTTCGACGATTATCGATCTCCCCCCTTGCGGGGGAGATGCCGACAGGCAGAGGGGGGCGCCTCGCACCGAGCTATCCGCTAATCTCACTTAGTCAGCCTTTTCAAATTCGACTTTACTTTGGCACGCATGGGTTTCAACGCGGCCTCTGCAATTGCATCCGCCGCTAACATAGGGTTCGATATTTTCCCAAACATCATACCAGACCATGCGCTCATCATTTGGCGCGACATTTCCAGCTGGGCCGCCATTATGCCATCCGTTGCCGCCTTAGTTTTCTCCGCGACCATGCGATTATATTCGGCACGGTCAGCGGATGTTTTCATCGCGTCGGGCAGCATCATGCGGGTCATGCGCTGGGCAATCACCAGAGGCGCTGATGCAGCAATTTCATTAAGCGACGCGGTTGTCTTTTTCATGCGGCGATCCTTGTTATCCTACCCGCGCGGCACGTCCGCCGCGACGGCCACCCGCAGACGGTGCAGCGGCTGGTGCAGGTGCTGCACCCGTAGCGGTTGGCGCATAATCGCGGTAGGTCTTAATCCACTGTTCGCACGATGGATCGGTACCGTTTAGTACGTTGGCTGCGCGCACGGCCTCCATTTCTTGCGGGCGGCAAGGGTTCATAATGGCAGATGTCATGCCCGCGCCGATAACCATTGGAATGAAGCCCGCGTTGATGCCGTGACGATGCGGCAGGCCGAACGAGATGTTCGACAGGCCGCAGGTCGTGTTGACCTTAAGCTCATTGCGCAGACGATAGAGTAGCGCGAAAACCTGTCGGCCGGCATCGCCGAGAGCGCCAATTGGCATCACCAGCGGATCAACTATAATGTCATGCGGCTTGATACCGTAATCCATTGCGCGTTCCACGATTTTCTTGGCGACGGCAAAGCGCACATCCGGGTCCATGGAAATACCGGTTTCATCGTTGGAAATGGCGACTACGGGAACATCATACTTCTTGCAAAGCGGGAGAATGGCTTCTAGCTTTTCTTCTTCGCCCGTTACCGAGTTCACCAACGGGCGGCCTTTGGCCACTTTCAAAGCGGCCTCAATAGCGGCGCTTACCGATGAGTCGATCGACAGCGGCACATCGACCAGACCTTGCACGATCATCATGGTCTGCACCAGAAGGCCAGGCTCAGTTTCGTTTGGATTAACCGATGTCACTCCGGCGTTCACGTCAAGCATTGTCGCGCCTGCCGCCACCTGCTCTAGTGCGTCGCGAATAACGGTATCAAAGTTGCCAGCCTGCATTTCTGCTGCCAGCTTCTTGCGGCCAGTAGGATTAATGCGTTCGCCGATGACGCAGAACGGTTGATCGAAACCTATGATGATTTCGCGGGTGGCTGAAGCAACGATGGTGCGGGTCATAGATGTTCTCCGAAAGACATAAAGACTTTGTTATATGGTTATGCGATTGCAAGCAACCGCGAATTGATTAACTTTGGCCTAGATGCGTGGCTTTTTCAGCCATGCCTTGCGGGGAAATTGCGTCTCTGTGCAACAGCTGGTCAAGCCGGTCGATAACTTGCTGCTCGTCTTGGCGTGCTTCACGCTTCCATGGTTGGCGTCCCTTGAGGATGCCACTGTCATGGACGATCTCCGCCACGAATTCTTCCTGCCGGTAAGCCATCACATGTGCGCCGTTGACGCCTTCAATTTCCTTGCATTCGTTCAAGATATCAATGCAAATCTGCTTGCCTTCGGCTTTTTGGTCCTTGGCACCTTCAAGGCGGGCGATAATATGATCGGGGATATGAACGCCCGGCACATTGGAGCGCATCCAGCGCGCGGTTTTGGCGGATGCCAACGGGCCGACGCCAACCAGCACGAAGCATTTCTCTGTCAGCCCCAAGTCATGCGAACGTGCCATGAAGTCCTTGAACATCGGCACATCATAGCAATATTGGCTCTGCACAAATTGCGCACCTGCCGCGACCTTCTTGGCGAAATGCTGTGCGCGGAATTCTTGTGGCGGCACAAAAGGATTGATAGCCGCGCCGATGAATACGGGCGGCGGAGTTGTCAATTTGCGGCCGGACAGAAACTTGCCCTCATCGCGCATGGTGCGGATGGTTTCTAAGAGCGACATCGAATCGAGGTCGAATACAGGCTTTGCGCCGGGCTGGTCGCCTGCCTGCACGCCATCGCCTGTGAGGCAAAGGATGTTTTGCACACCCATCGCCGAGCCGCCCAGCACATCGCCCTGAATGGCGATGCGGTTTCTATCGCGGCAGGAAATCTGCATGATTGGCGCATAGCCCATGCGGGTTAGCAGGGCGCAGATGCCGACGGACGACATGTGGCAGTTTGCGCCGGAAGCATCTACCGCATTGATGCCATCCACCCAACCGTCGAAAATACTCGCTCGCTCGTACACATCTTCGGGGTTGGCGCTATCCGGCGGATTGAGTTCGGCGGTCACCGCAAATTCGCCACGGCGCAGCACGCGCTCTAAGCGTCCACGTGAAGAGTGGCCGGGCAGGGGATCAAGCGGCAGGCTCGGGTCGTGCGGATGGATATCAGGGCTCATGCTGCTTTATCCGCTGTCTTTTCACGCATCGTGCGCAGCCATGTTGATGTCTCTTTGATGGAATTATCAACTGGCTTTTGTACTTCCAGAATTTTTGTGTTGTCGCTCATTCCCTGTGCGCCCTCCCACGCCTTCACCCAGACGCAGGGCATGTCGGCTATCACTTCGCAATTGCCATTGGCGCGCACACCACCGCACGGGCCGTTGCGCAACTGCTTGGGGCAGTTCATCGAGCATGACATGCCGGTGGAAGACAGCGCGCAAGAACCGCACATGCGGCAGTCAAACATGACGCCTTT
>JAYSWX010000011.1:0-2340 GCA_043717855.1 Phyllobacterium sp. | reverse complement strand
AACTGGAAATTCCAATCATAGTGCCGATGGATACCAAGCGATTTCCGGCGCAAGAGGTTTATGATCGCGCATCTGAAACGATTTCACACCATTTGGATGCCGGTTCAAACGTTGTGGTTTTGTGTGAGGGTGACCCGTTTTTCTATGGCTCGTTCATGTATTTGCATGAGCGGCTTACAGCGAAATATATCGTTGAAATCGTGCCGGGTGTGTCCTCCGTGATGGCTGCGTCAGCGGCGATTGGCCGCCCGCTGGCGGCGCGTAATGATGTGCTGACAATTGTTCCGGGACCGCTGGATGATGAAGCCATGCGGGCGCAACTGGACGCTACGGATGCGGCAGTGATTATCAAAGTGGGGCGGCATTTTGCGCGCATCCGTTCTCTGATTGAGGACATGGGCTTGATGCCAAACGCGGCGTACGCCGAGCGCGTTTCGCTGCCGGCGCAAAAAATTTCACCCTTGGCTGACGTGCATGAAGATGCCGCGCCGTATTTTTCGATGATCCTTATTTATAAGGGCGCGGAAAAATGGGTGTTGGATTTGAAGACTGGAACTGACAAGTAATGACTACTGAAAAGACCGCCGCAATCATCATTCTCTCGCCTTCGGCGCTGCCAGTGGCGGCTAAAGTTCAGGCGGCCTCCGGCGGCGAAATTCATGGGCTTAAGGGCCGCGTGGACGCCGATATTTTGTTCGAAAACACGGGCTCTCACCTGCGTGAGTTGTTTGCGAACGGGCGGCCAATTATCGGCGTGATGGCAGCGGGAGCATTGATCCGTTTAATCGCACCAGTGCTGGATGACAAGCATCGTGAGCCGCCGGTGTTGGCTGTGGCGGATGATGGTTCGGCAGTGGTGCCGCTACTTGGCGGGCATCATGGGGCTAATGATTTGGCGCGGAAAATCAGTGCGGCGCTTGGTGTTTCGGCGGCGATTACTACCGCTGGCGACGTGCGCTTTGGCGTGGCGCTGGATCAACCGTCAGAGGGCTACGTACTGGTCAATCCAGAGGCCGTAAAGTCCGTCATGGCGAAGTTGATTGCAGGTGAAAAAGCGCAGTTAATTGGCGACGCGCCTTGGTTATCGAAGAGCATTATTCCATTTGATAGCAATGGCTTAATTAAAATTTATGTTACTGAGAACCTGATTCAAGTCGATGATCTATCGCTTCACTTTGCACCTAAAACCGTGACGCTGGGTATAGGCTGCGAACGTGATGCGCCAGCGCAAGAAGCGATTGATTTGGCGACGAAAATCCTAGTGGATAATGGCATCGCGCAACAGGCATTGGCCGGTGTTTTTTCTATAGACGTTAAGGCGGACGAGGCAGCAGTACAGGCGGTCGCGGCGCATTTTGGCGTGCCTGCGCGGTTCTTTGATGCGGTGACTTTGGAGGCTGAGACGCCGCGTTTGTTGAACCCGTCTGATGTGGTTTTTGCGGAGGTTGGGTGCCATGGTGTTGCCGAGGGCGCTGCGCTGGCGGCTGTCGGGATCAGTGGAAAACTGATTGCACCAAAGGTAAAAACCAAGCGCGTGACGGCGGCATTGGCGCAGGCGACATCGCCGCTGGATGGCGCAGCTATTGGCCGTTCGCGCGGCAAATTGTTTGTTGTTGGCATTGGTCCGGGCTCCGGTGGCTGGCGTTCGCCGGAGGCTTCTGCGATGGTCAGCGAGGCGACGGATTTGGTGGCCTACGGGTTATATATTGATCTGCTTGGCGATTTGGCGCACGGCAAAGTGCGGCATGATTTTGATTTGGGCGCGGAAGAATTGCGCGTGCGTCATGCGTTGGAACTCGCGGGGCAGGGCAAGAGCGTGGCGTTAGTTTGTTCCGGTGACGCGGGCATTTATGCCATGGCGACGCTGGTGTTTGAATTGCTGGACCGTGGTGGATTGTCGGATGCTGCGCGGCGCGTTGAGGTGCAATGCACGCCGGGGATTTCAGCACTTCAAGGGGCTGCGGCTCGCGCTGGCGCGCCACTGGGGCATGATTTTTGTACCATCTCGCTCTCTGATTTGCTGACGCCGTGGCCATCCATCCAGATGCGGCTGAAAGCAGCGGCGGAGGGCGATTTTGTGATCGCGTTTTACAATCCGGTGTCCAAGAAACGCCGCACGCAACTGGCCTATGCACGGGATATATTGTTGCAGCATCGCCCGTTTGATACGCCGGTAATTTTGGCGACAAACCTTGGCCGAGAGGGCGAGCAGGTGCGCGTGGTTCCGCTTGGGGAGTTGGATATCAATGATGTGGATATGCTGACTGTGGTGGTGGTTGGCTCGTCCGAGAGCCGCACTGTAAAAACGGGCGACGGCAAGACATGGGTCTATACGCCGCG
>JAYSWX010000002.1:0-6261 GCA_043717855.1 Phyllobacterium sp. | reverse complement strand
TGAATTTGACATTCGCATCCCATTTGAAATCACCTGCGAGGTGCGAATGTCAAATTCAAAAATTCCACTAGAATCATAAACTTGCTAGTGGTTTTGTTAATTTTAACATTCGCTTACGAGGTTGATATAAACGGGGTGCGAATGTTAGAATCAAACCACTAGTATGCACTATTTAGTTTGTTACAGTCGATTGGTGCTGGCTTCATCAAATATAGAGGCAAGCGCCATGCGGAAGGCAATTTTCACCGGTTCGTTTGGCTTGAAGGTTTCACGCGATTCAACACGGGCAGAAATAGTCTGGCCGCCGAATGTCAACCATACCAAACTGTCAGAACCCATCGGCTCGACCAATTCGACCACCGCATCAAACGCTTGGCTCATGCCCTTTTCTGGTGCGCCGTTAATACGGATGTGCTCCGGGCGGGCGCCGAAAACGGCAGCACCCGCAGTGGTGATCGGCGCCGCTGCATCATAATCAGACAAATCAAGGTCGCCGCCTTCAATACGAAGCTTTGCAGATTTGCCCGCACCTACGATTTCACTCTTGATGAAATTCATTGAAGGCGAACCAATAAAGCCCGCAACATATAGATTTTTGGGGCGGTTATAGATCGTCATTGGATCATCAAGTTGCTGGATAACGCCACCCTTCATGACGGCGATCCGGTCGGCCAATGTCAGAGCTTCGATCTGGTCGTGCGTCACATAGATCATTGTGTTACCAAGACGCTGATGCAGGCGCTTCAACTCGACGCGCAGCTCGGCGCGCAACTTCGCATCAAGGTTCGAAAGCGGCTCGTCAAACAGGAACACATCAACATCGCGCACCAGCGCACGGCCAATCGCCACGCGCTGACGCTGACCGCCGGAAAGCGCAGTTGGTTTACGATCAAGGTAGGGCTGCAATTGCAAAATCTCCGAGGCGCGCGTCACACGCTGCGCGATTTCCTCTTTTGCCATGCCTGCAACCCGCAAGCCGAACGACAGATTACGCTCAACCGTCATCTGCGGGTATAAAGCATAGGACTGAAACACCATGCCGATGCCACGATCCTTTGGCTCTTCCCAGGTCACATTCTTTTCATTGATGAAAATCTGACCCGTGGATGGTTCAAGCAAGCCGGCAATACAGTTTAGCAATGTGGATTTGCCGCAGCCTGAGGGTCCGAGGAGTACAATGAATTCGCCGTCATACACATCAAGATCGAGCGAATGAAGAACCGTAACGGCACCGAAGCTAAGTGACAAGTCACGCACAGAAACACTTGTTTTTTTCATTGGAATCAACCTTTGACTGCGCCGGCAGCAATGCCACGCACAAAATATTTGCCGGAGAAGAAATAGATGGCGAGTGGAACGAGGCCCGTCAAAATCGTAGCGGCCATATCGACATTATATTCCTTCACACCTTGACCCGTGTTCACGATATTATTGAGCTGCACCGTCATCGGGTAGTTTGTCGGTCCGGCATAAATCACACCAAACAGGAAGTCGTTCCATATGCCTGTGACCTGCAAAATGACGGCAACAGTCATGATAGGGAGCGACATTGGCAGAAATACCTGGAACAGAATGCGCCAGTAACCCGCACCATCCACACGCGCCGCCTTAAACAACTCTTGCGGCAATGACGCAAAGTAATTTCGAAACAGCAATGTGAGAAGTGGCAGGCCAAAGATAGTGTGGACAAGTACCACCGCCGGCAGCGTCGAAAAAATACCAAGCCACCTTGTGATAATCACAATTGGATAAATCATCACAACATAAGGAATAAAACTGGCAAGCAGCAAAATGGTGAAAAATGTTTCTGAATATTTAAACGGCCAATTGGCCAGCGAATATCCGGTGATGCAGGCCACTGTAATAGAGACTAAAACCGAAGGCACTGTAATTTTAAGCGAGTTGATGAAGCCCGGCTTAATCCCTTCACAATAAAGGCCCGTGCAGGCCTGACTCCAAGCTTTAATCCATGGCGCAAACGTGATGTTCGCAGACGGGCTAAACAAATTGCCTTCGCGTATGGCGTCAAGGTCTTTCAAAGACGTAATGGCCATGATGTACAGCGGGAACAAAAAAAACACGCTGCATAAGATCAAGACGCTATACACGACTAAGCGCGGTAGAGTGATGAACTTCTTTGGCCTCGGTCCCGACGGGCCGGCGGATATTGATGACTGGATTGCCATGACTATTGTCCCTTCTTGCCAAATTCCAACCGGATCCAAGGGATCAGGATGACTGCCATTGACAGAAGCATCACAGTCGATGCTGCCAGCGACTGACCGAGATTGGCGGTAAAATTTTGATATATGTAGCGGGATGGAACGTCGGACGAGACACCGGGACCACCATCTGTTGTGGCTATTACCAGATCATAAATCCGGATTGCGCCCGATGCGACAAACACAAATGTCGTAACAAGTACCGGCTTCATCATGGGCAGCACAATTTGTGCATAGGTCCGCCATGTGGGAATGCCATCAATTTTGGCCGCCTTCCAAATGTCCTCATCAATGCCGCGAAGACCCGCCAGCATTAGTGCCATAACAAACCCTGTGCCCTGCCAGACGCCTGCAATGACAATCGCATAGATCACCAATTGCTGGTCAGCGATCCAGCCGAAAGAAAAGCTCTCCCAACCCCACGCTCGCACGGCTTTTTGAAGGCCATATTCCGGTGACATAATCCACGCCCACACATGACCTGTAACAATAAACGACAATGCAAATGGATAGAGGTAGATCGTGCGGAACACGCCCTCAGCCCTGATTTTCTGGTCCATAAGCACCGCAATGATGAAACCAAGCGTCATCACAATGGTAATAAATAAGATCGCGTAGGTGATAACATTGGGAAACGAGCCGGAACATTTTAATTGCCATGACGCGCCTCCAATTTGTGAAAGAGCAGGACAATCCATCCAGCGGCTGGTGTTAAACAGCCGCGTATAATTGGCGATGCCGTTAAAACTGTTCATCCATTCACGTGGCGTGAACAACGGCAATATCCTGATGGATGTGAACGAAAACATCACTGTCCACAAGGTTCCTCCGACGAACACAAAAAGAGCGATCAAAATCATGGTAAAAGAACCGAACTTTGACTGCTGATTTTCGTACGGTGCAAACCAAGCCACGAGACTTGTGGGAACAGCTACGGTCAGCAGCCCGAGAACACTTGGGAACCAACTGAAGGACGAGGCAGCGATATTCGGTGAATCTGCGGCATACATCACCACCAAAAACAGCGCCAATATTATGCCAAGAAAGGCTATTTTGTAACTGAATTTACGAAACGGAATATCGAGCAAACTGAGCGCAATGCCTGCCAGTACGATAAAGAATGTAGCACCAGCCACGCCGCTGAATGTCGTCCACGATACCCATCCAACCCCCAACAAGAACGCTGCGGTCGTTGTGATCGCAAGTGTAGTGTCCTTCACCCGGCGTGCGGGATCAGCAGTTTCAAAACTCCCTTGCAAGGCTCGTTTTCCAAATACGGAAATTGCATAAATAGCGCCCGACAGAGCGAACAGTTTCGTAAGGAATACTACAAGATCAATTATGAGAGCGACTCCGCCGGCATGGTGTTTAATATCAACAAACCACTGGTTTTGGTCGAACACTCGATAAGCTAAAAAGCCAGCAATTGCCGCTAAAGCGGTGGCTAGCGAATAAACAAATACTGCCGGAAGTCGGTCGCGTGTGAAAACATACTTTGGATTCATGGAAATTATTGCCATTTCCTCAGTCTCACTCTCGAAAAGGCAGCCGTCCAGTCAACAGTTTCCCATGACCAAGATCATAAAGGGACCAGTGGAACGCGTGCGTGAATTTATTCTGATGATAAGCAACACTCCCCACCGGCAAGGTGGGAAGCGCTGATTTTTTTCAAGACCCGGGCCTTATTTTGGCGCGTTTTTGATAATGTCGACGAATTTGGCTTGAGCGTCGGCAGCAGGCATTTTGGGATCAGCCATGAATGCCGTGAATACATCATTGATCTGGTTCAGTGAGTCACGGTCAATCATCTGGATATCGTTCGGGAACACGGCAGTTGAACCATCAAGAATGGCCAAGCCCTTTTTCATGCAGTCATTTGCAGCTGACAAATCCACGTCAGCACGCATTGGTAGCGAACCCTTCTTCAAGTTGAAGGCGACTTGCACTTCTTTGGTAACCAAGGTTGCCGCCATTTTCTTCTGAGCAGCAGTAACAGCAGCGTCCTTGTTCTTCGGGAAGTAGAACACGTCACCACCAGTGTTTAGCACCGGAGTTACACCAAGACCCGGCAAGCAGTCATAGTCTTTACCGGCAACCATGTTAGCAACAGCAAATTCGCCGCCAGCCCAGTCACCCATAATGTTCGCGCCAGCTTTACCTTGAATCACAAGCGCAACAGCTTCGTTCCATTGTGGTACCATTTTATCGGCAGGAACAAATTGTCGTACAGCGGCAAGAGCATCAAACACTTTGCCGAATTCTGGTCCACCTGCCAGCGCGATGTCGCGATCTTTGTAAACTTTAACAAAGTTATCAACGCCTGCAAGAGCAACCAGCACGTCATTGACCATCAAACCAACGGGCCAACCTTGAGCAAGTGACAAAGGCTGAACGCCCTTGGCTTGTAGCGCAGGAGCCGCAGCTACAAATTCAGCCCAATTTTGTGGCGGAGCAATACCAGCGTCCTCATAAACCTTACGGTTGGTCCACATCCACTGGGCCGAGTGCAGGTTCACTGGAACGCAATAAACTTTGCCATCCACAGTGCAGCTTGCAAGCTGCGAAGCGGGGCGCAAAATTTTAGCCCATTCGCCCGCAGTCGCAACATCTGTGATGTCTTCCAACAGGCCGGCCTTAATAAGATCGTCAGCGTCCTTGCCCGGATTCAATTGAGTAGCACCCATCGGGTTGCCGCCAAGAATACGCGAAATAATGATTGGACGTGCAACATCGCCAGAACCGGCTATAGCGCCATCAACCCAATGATCGCCGGAAGCATCAACGGCCTTGGCAAATTCAGCAACAGCAGCGGCTTCACCGCCGGATGTCCACCAATGTGTAACTTCGATATCAGTAGCAAAAGCCACGCCACCAAATTGTAGTGCAACGCCCGCAGCCAAACCGGCCAATAGTGATCTATAACGCATTACAGTTCCTCCCTTGAAAACGTTAATTTCAAAATCGTAATCGAAAAAAAAAGACTCTGCAACGTTTCAAGTCAGTTTATTTTTAGTCTCGAAAAAATGATGCGATGCAAAATCGAATCTGACATACCAAAAGTATGCGACTTGGAATATTTTTGGAAAATGCAATGACAAAACTACTAGGTTAAGCATCTGAATATAAACATTTTTATTTTTGTTTTTGTTGCACTCTTACGGCTTTTAAGCGTTATGAAGATGGTGTTTATCTTTACAATATTTCTTTTTCTCAAGTGAAAATTTATTGCGATGCACAAATAGATCGCAATATGTATCGTTACAGATTTTACATTTTATAGCATGTTAGATATACACGACAGTATGCAAGATAGTGGCATTACCGGCTGAACATAAGGGGAGGATGATAAGTGGCATTGCGGGAAAAGGGCAAGCGGGGAAACGAATCCTCCGATGGGCAGCCTACACTAAAGACCATTGCGTTTCTCACCGGCCTTGGCGTAACCACAGTATCAAGAGCGCTCAAAGATGGTCCGGAAATCGGAATGGAAACCAAAGAGCGGGTCCAGCTGATTGCAAAACAAATTGGCTATCGGCCAAATCGAGCGGGCGTTCGTCTTCGCACAGGAAAAACGAATGTAATCGCCTTGGTCCTTAATACCCACGAAGATACGCGAGGGTTAGTATCAGAAATGGTTTATGGAATCACTGAAGTGCTGAAGGACACACCTTATCATCTCGTGATTACGCCGTACTCATTAGATGATCCAATGGAACCGATACGCTACATCGTAGAAACAAGATCTGCTGACGGCGTTATAATTTCACGAACAGAATCCTATGATCGGCGCGTGAAATATCTAATAGAGCAAAATTTTCCGTTTGCCACACATGGCCGTACAGACATGGGCCTCGTGCACCCTTGGCACGATTATGACAATGAGACATACGGACAGCGCGCGGTTTCCATGCTGGCAGAGCGGGGGCGCAAGCGCATTGCCCTAAACGGTCCGCCCAAAAATCTATTATATGCCGTACATATGAGAGCGGGATTTGAGGCGGCACTCAAGGAAATTGGGCAGGACGAATATCTATGGGAA
>JAYSWX010000001.1:0-37928 GCA_043717855.1 Phyllobacterium sp. | reverse complement strand
TTTGCTTATATGAAACATATATTCTATTTATTTGTCAAATCAGAATATATGTTCTAAAGAGCTACTTTGATGGTGGAGAATCATAAATGTTACGCTTTGGGCTCTTAGGGGCAGGCCGGATTGGGCAAATTCATGGCCGCAATGCTGCGGCCTCGCCGAAATCGATGTTGGTGGCAATTGCTGATCCGTTTCCTAAAGCCGCGCAATCTCTGGCTGCGGCGACAGGCGCTGAGGTACGCGATATTGGTGCAATTTTCACGTCGAACGACATCGATGCAATTATGATTTGTACGCCGACGACGACCCACGCGGATTTTATTGAGCGGGCTGCGAGGGCTGGCAAGGCGATATTCTGTGAAAAACCGGTGGACTTGGATGCGGCCCGCGTTGTCAGAACTTTGAAGATTGTTGAAGAAACCGGCGCTAAGTTGATGGTCGGTTTTAACCGTCGTTTTGATGCGAATTTTGGCGCGCTTAAGGCCAGAATAGACGATGGCGTGGTGGGCAATGTTGAACTGGTGACGATCTTATCGCGCGACCCGGGTGCGCCGCAGATCTCATATATTGCCACTTCCGGCGGGCTATTCCGTGATATGATGATCCATGATTTGGATATGGCAAGGTTTCTCTTAGGCGAAGAGCCTGTGGAGGTTCACGCGGTAGCGTCTTCGATTGTCGATCCGGAAATCGGCAAGGCTGGCGATGTGGATACAGCGGCGGTTTTGTTGAAGACAGCTTCCGGCAAGATTTGCCAGATTTCATGCTCGCGCCGCGCCACTTATGGCTATGACCAACGCATAGAAGTGCATGGTTCAAAGGGCTTGCTCACAGCGGGCAATGTGCTTGAAACCACAGTGAAATTTGCCTCCAAGAGCGGCATTTCGGCAGACCCTGTGCAGAACTTTTTCCTTGAGCGTTATGATGTTGCGTACCGCAATGAGTTGAACGCTTTCATCGATATGGTTGTGAACAAGACGACACCAAACCCCAGCGGCTTTGATGGTTTGCAGGCGCTTTTGTTGGCAGATGCCGCGCAAAAATCACACGACACCGGGTTGCCCGTGCATCTCTCATAAGTGACCAATTATCCACAGAGCGCCCGCAGCCTCTTCTTGTTGCGCGGTTTTTACTTGCGGTTTTGACGACGCTCTTCGCCTATCGCGATGGCTAAAGCCGTGGCAAATGCCATGGTGGCAGACAGCGAACGAAAGCCGCCAAAGTCGCTTTCGGCGATCTCAAACCAGTGCTTGGATAGGCCTACAAGTGGTGAAAACGGGCTGTCTGTAATGGTTATGACAGGCACGTTGGCATCACTTAGCCACTGGGCGTGATCGAGCGTGTGAGAGGCGTAGGGCGAGAAGGAAACGGCAATTGCGGCATCCTTTTGGGTGGCGAACGCCATTTGTTCCTGCTCGACGCCAAAGGGCGAGGAGACGAGCTGGGTGCGGATTTTCAACTTGCCAAGCATATAGGCCAAATAGGTGGTTACGGGAAAGGACCGGCGCTGGGCGACGAGGTAGATCGTATCGGCGCCAGCCAATAATTTAACTGCAATATCAAAGGTTTGCGATTGAATTGTGGAACTTAGACTATTCAGTGACGTGCCAGCGGCGGCAATGACGCCGGATAGAATTGAATTGCCGCCCTCGCGGCCAAAGGCGTCGCTTAGCGCATCCAGACGCTCTTCATAAGAGCCACGCTCGCGCAGGCGTTCGCGGAAAACCGCCTGCAAATCTGAAAAGCCAACATAACCAATGCTTTGCGAGAAACGCACCAAGGTGGAAGGCTGCACTTGTGCTTTTTCGGCGATGCTGGCAGCGGTGCCAAAGGCGATTTCGTCAGGATTTTGCAGCGCAAACACTGCCACTTGGCGCAGACGTTTAGGAAAAATATCATTGCGCTCAATGATAAATGTTTTCAGACTTTGATAATCGCGTGGTGGTTTCATGGCCCGCCCTGGCATGGTTTTTACGGGCAATGCCGCTCTTTATGCAACCTTGAAATAGAACGAACGTTCCAGTCAAGGATAATTTTGGAATGATGGCATTTGATGAGGTTCTTTCAATGACGCTGGCAAGATATGGCCGAAAAGCGAACGGGAGGCGCTCGAAGATGATACGGAGAGGATGCGGAGAGGATGCGGAGATAGTGCGCAAAACGTCCGGATTCGATACGGCAGAGAAAAAATCTGTGATTTCGTCCTGAAAAATCATCATTTTGGCAGTTGGTTTATCAAATGTAAAATGGAATAGAAATTCCAAATAATTCAGTTGATAGAACAAGGTGGAGATTTACAAGTTTTCAAGGGAATCGGGGTGAAGTCGCAATGAATGTAGCGCGCTACCAATATTGGGTTCCAAGGCACGCCTTCGATTTCGATCGGGTTTGAAGAGGGCATTGTGATTGAGCGCACGGTTCATGCGATGGGGCGCAGCTTTGCGGAAGCGTGATGGGTGGACGTGGGGTAGGGTGGTTGCACATTTGAAAAATGAGCGGCACGCGCGACCCCTCTCCGTCACGGGCTACGCCCGCGCCACCTCTCCCCGCAAGCCTTCGGCCTTCAGGCCGGTGACGGACAGATAAACACTGCCGTGTTTATCTATGTGCTCAGTGATTGCCGCGTTTATTTCGTTCTCCTTGTGATCGTGAAACTCAGCGCCGTTGCTGGTGGTATCAAGTCAGGGTGTAAATTTGGCGTCTTGCCCAAGGCCCGCTATTTCGCCACAATAGCGCCATGGCATTCACCCTTAGACAACTGCAATATTTCATCGCGGTGGCGGAAAACGGCACGGTTTCGGGAGCCGCGCAAAACCTGTCTATTTCGCAATCTTCGGTGACGGAGGCTGTCAAAGAGCTAGAGCAGGATTTGGGCGTTTCGCTGTTTGAGCGCCATGCGCGGGGGCTGAATATTACCCACAAGGGCCAGCAGTTTTTGCGTCACGCCACCCGCATTTTGGCGGATGTTGGCGATGCGCGGCGGACGTTTAGCGAGGAGCGCGAAATCAAAGGCGGACGGCTGGCGCTGGGGGTCACCTCGCTGGTGGCGGGCTATGTGCTTTCCGATGTTTTGGCTCGTTTCCGCCGCGCGTTTCCGGGCGTTGAGGTGACAGCAATTGAGGATAATGGCGATTATCTCGAGCATTTGCTGATTGGCGGCGAGTTGGACGTGGCGGTGATGGTGACGTCGAACCTGCGCGACCGCATGGCGCTGCAGGCGGAGATTTTAGAAGTCTCGCCCTATCGTGTGTGGCTGCCGCTTGGGCACAAGCTCGCGGGCGCGGATATTATCAGCATTGCCGATATCGCCCGCGAGCCGCTGATTATGCTGACCGTGGATGAGATTGAGGAAAATACCGGCAAGCTGCTTTCGGCGCTGGGGGCCAAGCCCCATGTGGCGTTTCGCACGCGGTCCGTTGAGGCGGTGCGCTCGCTGGTGGCGACAGGCGCGGGCGTGGCGCTGCTGCCGGATTTGGTTTACCGGCCTTGGTCGCTGGAAGGCGACCGGATTGAATCGCGCGACGTGTCGGGTCAATTGCCCGCAGTGCAAGTGGGTATGGTGTGGCGCAAGGGATCGAGCCTGCCGGACACCGCGCGGGATTTTATCCGCATTGCGCAGACGCATCGGGGCGCGCGCAGCAAGTAAAATGCGGTGAATAGCATTTATATTCACCGCTAATTATGCGGATATTAAACTTGTTAATGCGGCAAAAGAGGCGTATTTAATCCGCAAAGGATGCGGAGATTATGCACTATATTCATGAGTTGGATGGCTGGCCTCATTTTACATGGGATGAGGCGCAACTGGCAACGGCACTTGCAGATGTGCGCAATCGGCAAGGGCGCATTGTCGGGCGCATGGAGAGTTTGGGGTTCAAGCTACGGGCCAACGCCATACTTGATACGCTCACGGTTGATGTCATAAAAACCAGCGAAATTGAAGGCGAAATGCTTTCCGGCGACCAAGTGCGCTCGTCCGTTGCCAAGCGATTGGGCATGGACATTGCGGCGTTGGTAAATGCGGACCGTCATGTTGATGGCGTTGTCGACATGATGATTGATGCCACGCAAAACTATCAAGCGCCTTTGAATAGGGAGCGATTGTTTGCGTGGCATTCGGCACTGTTTCCTTCGGGACGAAGCGGGCTGAGAAAGATTAAAGTTGGTGCGTGGCGCGATATCTCTTCGGGACCGATGCAGGTTGTTTCCGGTCCTATGGGTCGTGAACATATCCACTTTGAAGCGCCTGACGCGGCAAAGCTGGAGACAAACATGCTTTGGTTCTTCCGTTGGTTTGAAGACATAAGCCTCACTATTGATCCGGTCATCAGGGCAGCAGTTGCCCATTTATGGTTTGTGACCATCCATCCATTTGAAGACGGCAACGGCCGCATTGCGCGGGCGATAGCCGACATGGCGCTTTCGCGATCCGACAAGACAGCGCAGCGATTTTACAGCATGTCAGCGCAAATACGCATTGAGCAGAAATTATACTATGAGATGCTCGAGAAAACCCAGAAGGGTGATTTGGATATTACCGCTTGGATTAACTGGTTTTTAGCTTGCTTAAATCGCGCACTTGATCTTGCAGAAACATCGTTTGGCAGTGTTTTGGCCAAGGCACACTTTTGGGAACAACATGCAGATAAGGCGACGAATGTGCGCCAAAGAAAAATGACCAATCAATTGTTGGATGGTTTTGAAGGCAAATTGACGACGTCAAAATGGGCAATACTGACCAAATGCTCTCAAGATACCGCATTGCGCGACATTGATGATTTGGTCGCGCGCGGCATATTGGCAAAAGATACCGCCGGTGGTCGCAGCACAGCGTATTATTTGGTTGTTTAGTTGATATCGGAAATTCCGATATTATAATTTTGAATTATGAATTTGCGAAATCATTATTCCTGATTGAACATGGCGTTCAAGCAAGATGCCTCAACTGGGAACGGCACGGCTTTGGTCCGGGAGATTATCCATGAAAAAATTATTGCATACATGCACGGCGCTCGTCTCGGTGATGAGCTTTGGCGTTCAAACGTCATCCGCTGAAATGCTGAAAGAGCTCGGCAAGGGCGAGGGCGCGGTGAATATAGTGGCGTGGGCCGGCTATATTGAGCGCGGCGAAACTGACAAGGCCTATGACTGGGTTAGTGAGTTTGAAAAGGCGACATCCTGCAAAGTGTCGGTGAAAACTGCCGCGACTTCGGATGAAATGGTCGCGCTGATGAATGAGGGCGGGTTTGATCTTGTCACCGCTTCGGGCGATGCCTCGCTGCGGCTGGTGGCGGGCAAGCGCGTGCAGGAAATTAACACAGCGCTTGTCCCTTCATGGGGCACTATTGATCCGCGCCTGCAAAATGCGCCATGGCACACGGTGGATGGCAAGCATTACGGCACGCCCTATGTCTGGGGCGCTAATGTTTTGATGTATAACACCAACACTTTCAAAGAAGCGCCAAAAAGCTGGAACGTGGTGTTTGAGAAAATGGATTTGCCGGATGGCAAAACCAATGAGGGCCGTGTTCAGGCCTATGATGGCCCCATTTATATTGCGGACGCTGCCAATTATTTGATGTTCCATAAGCCTGAGCTTGGCATCAAAGACCCGTATGAATTGAACGAAGATCAATACAAGGCGGCACTGGAAATTTTGCGCACGCAGCGCACTCTTACCTCGCGATACTGGCATGATGCGATGATCCAAGTGGATGATTTCAAGAATGAGGGCGTGGTTGCCTCCGGCTCGTGGCCGTTCCAAGTGAACACGTTGCAGTTTGACAAGGACGCGATGGCGAAAACCCCTGTCGCCTCCACATTCCCTGAAGAGGGCGTGACCGGCTGGGCCGATACCACCATGCTGCACGCCGAAGCGGAGCATCCAAACTGCGCCTATATGTGGATGGAGCATTCGCTGAATACAAAAGTTCAGGGCGATGTTTCGGCTTGGTTTGGTACTGTGCCTTCGGTTCCTGCGGCGTGCAAAGGCAACGAGCTTTTGACCGATGCGGGATGCGCTGCCAACGGCGGCGATAATTTTGACAAGATCAAATTCTGGAAAACTCCGCAGACCAAATGCGCCACGCAAGGCGATGCCTGCGTGCCGTATTACCGCTGGGTATCAGATTACATCGGCGTGATCGGCGGGCGTTAAAATCCGCGTTGATGGCCAACTAGCGCGGTCGTTTTGCGCTTCCGGTGCTCACGTACTTGAGTACGCCCCGCTCCGGTTCTCAAACGACCACGCTACTTGACTCATCATCCCGAATTTTTGCAGCGGCGGCGCTAAGTTGCCGCTGCCATTGAGGAATTACCGATGACAATTGCTGTGAAGTTCGCGTCTGTTTCGCGCCATTATGGTGTTGTGCGCGCCGTAGATGCTGTCGATCTGGAGATCGCGGAGGGGGAGTTTTTTGCTATGCTCGGACCGTCCGGGTCGGGCAAGACGACTTGCTTGCGCCTGATTGCCGGCTTTGAGCAGCCAACTTCCGGCAGCATCGAAATATTCGGCGAACGTGCTGAGGGCGTGCCGCCTTACCGGCGCAATGTGAATACGGTTTTCCAAGACTATGCGTTGTTCCCCCATCTCACAGTCTTGGAGAATGTCGCCTATGGCCTCATGGTCAAAGGCGTCAAAAGAGAAGATCGCCTCAAGGCGGCTGATGACGCGTTGGCGATGGTCAAACTTCCGGGTTATGCTTCGCGCACGCCCGCGCAACTATCCGGTGGCCAGCGCCAACGCGTCGCTCTTGCCCGTGCGCTTGTAAACAAGCCACGGGTTCTTCTTTTGGATGAGCCGCTCGGCGCGCTGGATTTGAAGCTGCGCGAGCAAATGCAGGAAGAGCTTAAAACCTTGCAAAAGGCGCTCGGCATTACGTTTATTTTCGTCACGCATGACCAAGGCGAAGCGCTGTCGATGGCGGACCGCGTGGCTGTGTTTAACGATGGCAAGATCGTGCAGGCGGGATCACCAGCGGAAGTTTATGGCCGCCCGCGCACCAAATTTGTGGCGGACTTTGTGGGCTCGTCAAACATTTTGACGCCGGATTTGACGGCGCAAATTTTCGGCGAACGGCGCTGGGCAAGCCTTCGCCCCGAGCAGGTAAGCCTTGCAGGGAAGTCTGCCAAAGATGGCAAGACTGTCAAAGATGAATTGGCAGCCACGCTTATCGCTGCGCATTATCTTGGGTCAACGACGCGTTTTGTAACTGAGGCGGGCGGACAACGCATTGCGGGTATAATCGATGCCGGCGTCGCGGTGCCGGATATAGGCTCGTCAGTGCGCCTCGCATTTGATCGCGAAGATCTGCATCTGCTTGAGGATGCGGTATGAGTATCGCTGCGCTTTCCAACCAACCAACCAGCCTGCGTCAGCGCGTGGCGGACACATTTTGGCGGCAGCCAAACCTTGTGCTGGCAGTGCTTTTAACACCGCCTTTGCTGTGGCTCGGCGTGGTTTACATCGGCTCGCTGCTGGCACTTTTGGTGCAGAGTTTTTTCTCTGTCGATGAAATGTCCGGCGTAGTGGTGCAAGAGTTCACGCTGAAAACATATGGCGAATTGTTCACGCCAAGCAATCTGGATATTATCGTTCGCACGTTGACGATGGCGGCGATTGTGACTGTTGCGGCGGCGATTGTCGCCTTCCCGATTGCCTATTACGCCGCGCGTTATGCCAAGGGCAAATGGAAGGCGCTGTTTTATCTGGGCGTGATGATGCCGCTGTGGTCGAGCTATCTCGTCAAGGTTTATTCGTGGAAGTTGATCCTCGCGAAAGAGGGCATATTGACATGGATTTTTGCCAAGCTGCACCTGACATTTGTGCTTGATGCGCTACTTTCAATCCCGACCATTGGCGGTAATTCGCTATCAGTCAGCTATATCGGCACGTTTCTGGTGTTCCTCTATGTCTGGCTGCCGTTTATGATTTTGCCGGTGCAGGCCTCGCTGGAGCGCGTGCCGTCTAATCTGATTGAAGCGTCGAGCGATCTTGGCGCATTGCCTAACCAGACGTTCCGCCATGTGATATTTCCGCTGGCGTTTCCGGGCATTGTGGCGGGATCAATTTTCACATTTTCGTTGACGCTCGGCGATTACATCATTCCGCAGATTATCGGCTCGTCCCGGCTGTTCATAGGGCAGGCGGTCTATGCGCAGCAAGGCACGGCGGGCAATATTCCGCTGGCTGCGGCGCTGACCGTTGTGCCGGTTGTCATCATGGTGATTTACCTGACTGTGGCCCGCAAAATGGGAGCTTTCGATGCGCTCTGAAAAAGGCGAACAAGCTTCAACAGGCTTGAAATTGGCTGCCGCTGGCGGGCTGCTGTTCCTGCATGTGCCGATACTTCTGATCTTCCTCTACGCCTTCACCACCGAAGAGCGCAGCTATGCCTTCCCGCCGCCGGGCTACACGCTGCAATGGTTTGGCATTGCGTGGAACCGCCCCGATGTGCGCGAGGCGCTCGCGCTTTCGGTGAAGGTTGCGAGCATTTCCACGGTGATTGCGCTGGTGTTTGGCACGATGATTGCGGCGGCGGTTTCGCGCGCGAAATTCTTCGGACGTGAGTCGATTTCGCTGTTGGTCATTTTGCCGATTGCGCTGCCCGGTATCATCACGGGTATTTCGCTGCGGGCGGCATTTGGCCTGATGGATATTCCGTTTTCGTTTTGGACCATCATTTTGGGTCATGCCACTTTCTGCATTGTCGTGGTTTACAACAACGCCGTGGCGCGTTTCCGCCGTGTGTCCGGCTCGCTGATTGAGGCCTCGATGGACCTTGGCGCGGACGGGTTTCAAACGTTCCGCCATGTGGTTTTGCCCAATATTTCCACCGCGCTCTTGGCGGGCGGTATGCTGGCTTTTGCGCTGTCTTTTGATGAGGTGATCGTGACGACATTCACGGCCGGGCAACAGCAGACATTGCCGATTTGGATGCTGGAGGAATTGATCCGTCCCCACCAAAGGCCGGTGACAAATGTGGTCGCAATTTTTGTGGTGCTGGTTACACTCATACCCATTTTAGCGGCCTATTATCTAACGCAAGGCGGCGATCAAGTTGCGGGTCAAGGTAAATAATATTGGCAAGTAAATTTTACAATTTTCTGGAGGATAAAATGGACACTCAGATGCTGATCGGCTCGAAGTTTGAAGCCGGAACTGAAACCGCCGAGCAGGTGCTGAACCCGCGCACAGGCAAGCTGATTTTGGATTTGCCGGAGGCGTCCGAGGCGCAAATTAATGCGGCGGTTATGGCTGCGCAGAAGGCGTTTACAACATGGTCCCGTACTACGCCGGGGCAACGCTCGGCCTATTTGCTCAAGATAGCGGACGCGTTGGAAGCCAATGCTTTAGAGTTCGCGCAGCTTGAAGCGCTGAATTGCGGCAAGCCGATTAATGCGGTTTTGAACGATGAAATTCCGGCCATTGTAGACTGCTATCGGTTCTTTGCCGGTGCTGTTCGCTGTATGCCGGGGCAGGCGGCGGGCGAATATTTGGCTGGGCATACGTCGATGATTCGCCGTGATGCGATTGGCATTGTCGGCTCTATTGCGCCGTGGAATTATCCGCTGATGATGATGGCGTGGAAACTCGCGCCAGCTATCGCAGGCGGCAACACAGTTGTGTTCAAACCATCGGAACAGACACCGCTGACGGCTCTAAAAATGGCAAAACTCTTTGCCGATATTTTGCCGGAAGGCGTGGTGAATGTCATTCTTGGGCGTGGTCACAGCGTGGGCAACGCGCTTATCAATCACGCCGGCATCAACATGATCTCCATCACCGGCGATGTGGCGACGGGCAAGAAAGTGCTGGAAGCGGCGGCCAAAAGTGTCAAGCGCACACATTTGGAACTGGGCGGCAAAGCCCCGGTTATTGTCTATGACGACGCGGATTTGGACGAGGTGGTTTCAGGACTTCGCGCCTTCGGGTTTTACAATGCGGGGCAGGACTGCACGGCGGCCTGCCGCATTTATGCGGGTGCGAAAATCTATGACAAGTTGGTCGCCGATCTCTCCTCTGCCGTCTCCACCATCGCCTTCAATCAAGAGGATGATACGACAAACGAAATCGGCCCGCTCATCTCCGGCCGCCAGCGCGACCGCGTTTCGTCCTTCGTCGAACGTGCATCCGAGTTGAAGCATATTTCTATTGCCACTGGCGGCAAGCAGGTTGGCGGCGGCGGGTTTTATTATGAGCCGACGGTTGTTGCGGGCGCGTTGCAGTCCGATGAAATCGTGCGCCGCGAAGTGTTTGGCCCTGTGGTTTCCATCACGCGCTTTACGGAACAAGACGATCCGATTGCGTGGGCTAATGACAGCGATTACGGGCTGGCATCATCCGTTTGGACCAAGGATGTTTCGCGCGGCATGTCCGCTGCCGCCCAGCTACGCTACGGCTGCACATGGATCAACACCCACTTCATGCTGGTCAATGAAATGCCGCATGGCGGCTTCAAACAGTCGGGTTACGGCAAGGATATGTCGCTCTACGCGCTGGAGGATTATACCGCCGTGCGCCACGTTATGGTGAAGCACGGGTGAGGCGCACAACCATCGGCTTTTAAATGGAGAATTTTGACTGATTGGACAAACTAAACCGTGGTCAACCTGTTTCAAGGGTTGCTCAAACGAAATCCAAGGAGTTGAATGCGGCGGGGGCAGTTTCTGTCCGCGCTATAATAAAAGGGTGAACGTCAACGTTCGGAGGGAACTAGAAATGTCCATGAATAACTACTCAGATAAGGACAAGCATGAGGACATAAAAGTCCTGCATGGAATGGGCTACGCTCAGGAATTGTCTCGCAGCATGTCGAAGTTTTCGAACTTCGCTATATCATTTTCTATCATCTGTATTTTGTCAGGCGGTATCAATTCGTTCGCGCAGGCGATCTCATCGGTGGGCGGGGCTGGCGCTGGTATTGGCTGGATTGTCGGCTGTATTATTTCCGGCATGTTTGCGCTGGCAATGGCGCAGATTGCATCCGCTTTCCCGACGGCGGGCGGGCTCTATCACTGGGCATCAATTTTGGGCAACCGGTTCTGGGGTTGGCTCACCGCATGGCTCAATCTTTTGGGCCTTATTACAGTTCTCGGCGCTATCAACATCGGTACGGCATACTTTTTTCAAGGCACATTTGGCGCAATGTTTGGGACCACTGGCGCGGACGGTGCGGTTACACCTTGGCCGACATCAGACATGGAAATTGTGGTTTTTGTGACGATTATCACCGTTGTTCAGGCGATCTTTAATCACATAGGCATCAAGGCCACCACTTTTCTGACCGATGTATCCGGTTACATCATTTTTCTTACTACGGCTGTTCTTGTTGTAGCTTGCTTAGTATACGCACCGGCAATCGATCTCTCTAGGCTCTGGACATTTACCAACTATTCTGGTCCAGCTGGAGGCGGAATTTTCCCGCAGTCTGACAATATGGGCTATTTGTTCCTGCTTTGCTTGCTGCTGCCAGTGTATACGATCACTGGTTACGATGCCTCAGCGCATACGTCGGAAGAAACGATAAACGCTGCAACCTCAGTGCCTAAAGGCATTGTAAATGCGGTCATTTGGTCGTCTCTCGTTGGATGGTTGATGATTTGCGCAATTATGTTGGCGATTCCAGATATGGCAACAGGCGCGTCACAGGGCGGCCTTGTATTTTTCAAGACTATGGAAGCGATTTTGCCCCATTGGCTAATGATTGCGCTCTACCTTGGTATCTTGATTGCGCAATTGATCTGCGGTTTGGCTACAGTCACTTCAGCAAGCCGTATGTTATTTGCTTTCTCACGCGATGACGGAATGCCAATTGGCTCTAAGGCACTCGCTACCGTTTCACCGAAGTACCGTACACCTGTAAATGCGATCTGGGTCGCAACGATTTTGTGCATTCTGTACGTGGTTCTTGCGATGTCGATCAAATTGGCAGGCACGTCAATCTACTTTATCGTGGTGAACTCCACATTAGTCTTCCTGTTCCTGTCCTTCACTGTACCTCTTGTCGCGGGATTGTTTGCCTATGGAACGGCTAAGTGGCCAAACCCCGGACCATGGGCGATGTCGGCAGGTCTTTATAAACTGGTGACTGTGCTTTCCGTAGTTGGCATGGGCATTATTTTGTTCATCGCTGTCGCTCCACCAAATGATCGTGTGTTGTGGATTGTGCTTGGCTTTATTGCCCTTGCCCTTGTCCTCTGGTTTGCAGTTGAAAACCGCCGATTCCAAGGCCCGCCAATTGGTGATGCGGTTGCCAAGCGTCAGGCGGCCATTGCGGCGGCGGAGCGTGCTGTCGGTCAGTCTTGATCTTGTAAATTGATACAGTGCGGCCGGTGCGAGCCGGCCGCATTTCAGTTTCAAGATAACAAGCAAGCAAGAAAACAAGTAGGAATGTGAGTGGGATAAATGGCCGGAAATTTGAGCTTTAAACAGTTGAGCCAAGATGTTGCCAGCGGCGAGATTGATACAGTTTTGGCATGTATTGTTGACATGCAAGGCCGCCTGATCGGCAAGCGATTCTTAGCGTCGTTCTTTGTTGAATCCGCTCACGAAGAGACTCATGGCTGCAACTATTTGCTGGCCAACGACATTGATATGGAGCCGGTGCCCGGCTATCAGGCGGCCTCATGGTCGAAGGGCTATGGCGACTTTGTGATGAAAATTGACATGAGCACGCTGCGCCGTGTTCCGTGGCTGGAAAAGACGGCGCTGGTGCTGGCCGATGTGCAAGATCATCACCATCATGAAGATTTGCCGCATAGCCCACGAGCGATTTTGCGCCGCCAAGTTGCCCGCTTGAAAGAGCGCGGCTGGATGGCTTACTTTGCCTCGGAGCTTGAATTTTTTCTCTTCAATGAGACTCATGATACGGCGCGCGCCAAGCATTGGTCCGGCCTCAATACTGCCTCGCCCTACATCGGTGATTACAACATTGGCATCACAACCAAGGAAGAGCCCTACATGCGCGCGATCCGCAATGGATTGAACGGCGCGGGCATTCCGATTGAAAACTCTAAGGGCGAGTGGGGTCCGGGGCAAGAAGAGATCAACGTGCGCTACGCCGAGGCGTTGGATATGGCCGATAACCATGTCATCATGAAAAACGGCTGCAAGGAAATTGCCGATCTGATGGGCAAGTCCATCACCTTTATGGCGAAATATAATTATAACCATGCGGGCAATTCCAGTCACATTCATAATTCGCTATGGACTGAAGACGGCAAGCAATCGCTGTTTTTGGATAAGACCCAAGAGTTTGGCATGACACCGCTGATGCGCTCATGGGTGGCGGGGCAGATGAAATATGCGCAGGATTTCACTTACTTTCTGGCGCCTTATATCAACTCCTACAAGCGTTTCATGGTGGGCACGTTTGCGCCGACGAAAATCATCTGGTCGGACGATAACCGCACGGCGGGCTTCCGTCTTTGCGGCGCAGGCACGAAAGCCATCCGTATTGAGTGCCGTATTGGCGGCGCGGACTTGAACCCCTATCTCGCCTTTGCATCGCTGATTGCGGCTGGGCTGGCGGGCATTGATGAGGGCCTAAAGCTCGACAAGCAGTTCGAGGGCGATGCCTATGCGGGCGAAAAGCTGACTGAAATCCCTAAGACCTTGCGTGAGGCGACAGTGTTTTTGGAAAACAGTAAGATGATGCGTGATGCGTTTGGCGATGTGGCGATTGAGCATTATTTGCACACGGCGCGTTGGGAACAATTTGAATATGACCGCCGCATAACGGACTGGGAACTGCATCGTGGTTTTGAGCGCTACTAACATTTATCTTCACTCTAACCATGAGGACATCATGGCCGAAACAATAAAACTCATCTCGCCAATTGACGGCTCAGTTTATGCCGAGCGTCCGGTGATTACGGATAAGGCGCTGGCGAAAATGCTGGCTACATCCAAGGCGGCGCAGGCTAAATGGGCGCTGAATACGTTTGAGCGGCGCGGCAAGCTGTGCCTCAAATTCCTTGATGCGCTGCTATCCATGAACGACGAAATCACCACGGAAATTGCCTGGCAGATGGGCCGTCCTGTTCGTTATGGCGGCGAAAAGGGCGGCGTGGAAGCGCGCACGAAGTTTGTGGTCGCCAATGCCAAAAAGGCGTTGAAGCCGATGGTGATTGAGAAATCCGATAGCTTTCGCCGCTATATCAAGCATGTGCCGCTTGGCACTGTGCTGGTGATTGCGCCGTGGAATTATCCCTACCTCACAACCATCAACACGATTATTCCAGCGCTGATGGCGGGCAATTCGGTTATTCTCAAACACGCCGCGCAGACGCTTATTGTTGGCGAGCGCTTTGCCAAGGCGTTTGAAATGGCGGGCCTGCCGAAGGGCCTGTTCCAGAACATTGTGATGAACCATAGCCAGACCGAAGCACTGCTCGCCTCCGGCCAAATTGACCATTGCAACTTTACTGGTTCGGTCGCTGGCGGTCGCGCCATTGAGCGGGCGGCGGCGGGCACGTTTATGACGCTTGGCTTGGAGCTTGGCGGCAAAGACCCGGCCTATGTGCTGCCGGATGCCAATGTGGATGCTGCGATTGAAACGCTGGTGGATGGCGCATTTTATAATTCCGGCCAATGCTGTTGCGGGATTGAGCGCATTTATGTGCATGAAAAAGTCTATGATGAATTTGTCGAAGGCGCGGTGAAGCTGACCAAGACTTACAAGGTTGGCAATCCGCTTGACCAAGACACCACCATGGGACCGATGGCGCAGGCGCGCTTTGCGGACTTTATCCGCGAGCAAAAAGCCGAAGCCCTGCGTGGCGGCGCAACCGCTCACATCAACATGAAGGTGGACAAGGATGTGGCAGGATCTCCTTACCTTGCGCCGGAAATTCTCACCGGTGTGAACCACCAGATGAGCGTGATGCGCGAGGAAAGTTTTGGCCCTATCGTTGGCATTATGAAAGTGCGCAATGACGAGGAAGCCATCGCGCTGATGAATGACAGCCCCTATGGTCTGACAGCTTCGATCTGGAGCCAAGACTTGGATCATGCCGCGACGATTGGCGACCGTGTTGAAACTGGGACCGTGTTCACCAACCGCTGTGATTACTTGGACCCCGCGCTGGTGTGGACCGGCGTGAAGGATACCGGCAAGGGCGCTTCGCTTTCGGTGCTCGGCATTCAGGGGCTGACACGGCCAAAGTCTTACCATCAGAAGGTCATAAAATAACATGTCCAACTTCCGCGCCTCGGTTCCGGCCATCCCCACAGTTCTCGTTGATGACGAGCGCACTAAGGTGACGCGCTGGGATTTCGAGCCGGGCGCGGAGACGGGGCATCATACGCATGGTATGGCCTATATTGTGGTGCCGATCACCGATATGAATGTGCGCCTTGTGGATGCCACTGGCGTGAGCAGCCGGTTTGTGGCGGCGGGCGCGGCCTATTCGCGGCCGGCGGGTGTTGAGCATAACGTCATCAATGCCGCCGATGTGCCGATGAGCTTTATTGAAGTTGAAATGAAACGATAAAAGAGAAATCATGTCCAAACTTGTTTCCAAATGGAATTATCCAACCACCGTGCGCTTTGGCGCTGGCCGCATTTCTGAGCTGGCTGAAGCCTGTCTATCGTCGGGCATCAAGAACCCGTTGTTCGTGACCGACCCCGGTTTGGCCAAGATGCAGATCGTGGCGGATGCCTTAAAAGTGCTGTCGGACAATGACGTGAAATACGGCCTGTTCACGGACGTGCAGCCCAATCCGGTTTCGGCCAATGTTGAAGCGGGCATCACCGTTGTCCGCGCGGGCAAGCATGATGGCGTGATCGCGTTTGGTGGCGGTTCGGCTCTGGATGTCGGCAAAGTTATCGCCTTTATGGCGGGCCAGACGCGCCCGATGTGGGATTTTGAAGATGTGGGTGATTGGTGGACCCGCGCCGACCCGAACGGCATTTTGCCGGTTATCGCTGTGCCGACAACATCCGGCACAGGCTCGGAAGTCGGCCGCGCTGGCGTTATCACCAACGAAGAAACCCACACTAAGAAAGTCATTTTCCATCCGAAAATGATGCCTGTCATCGTCATTGCTGACCCTGCGCTATCCGTCGGTATGCCGCCGTTTATCACGGTCGGCACGGGCATGGATGCGCTGGCGCATTGCCTCGAAGCCTATTGTGCCCCCGGCTATCATCCGATGGCCGATGGTATCGCGCTTGAAGGTATGCGCCTCGTGTTCGAAAATCTGCCAAAAGCCTTTGCCAATGGCAAGGATTTGGACGCCCGCGCCCATATGATGTCGGCCGCCGCGATGGGTGCGACCGCGTTCCAGAAGGGTCTCGGCGCGATCCATTCGCTGTCGCACCCGATTGGCTCGCTCTACCATACGCATCACGGCATGACGAACGCCGTGTTCATGCCCTACGTGCTGGATTTCAACCGCGCCGCCATCGAGCCACGCATTGAAGCCGCCGCGCGCTATTTGAACATCAAAGGCGGCTTCGACGGCTTCCGCAAAGCGGTGATCAAGCTGCGCAAAGACTTGAAAGTACCGCACACTCTCGGCGGATTGGTCAAAGATTTCGCACCAGACAAAAAGCGCAAAACGCTGATTTCCGATATGGCCGTGGTTGACCCGACAGCGGGTGGGAACCCTGTAAAACTGACGAAAAAGGGCGCTCTTGAGATACTTGAGGCGGCGATTGTTGGATAAGAACCAAGGTGCAGTCAAGGGGCCGTTCTCCTGACTGCATTACCAGCCTGGTTCATTACTCCAATTTGAGGGGAATCCTAAATCTGCTAATTTTATCAGTGGATTAGCAGAAAGAAGGCGCTCCAAATCGCTTTTCCAAGAGTTTGGTAATTTGGTCGCAATTGTCATGCAGTTTATTATTGTGGCTATGTCATAGAATGATTTGTTGTTGAATCTGAGAGATTTGACTTTGTAGTTCATTGGGGTGATTGCAAGTGTAATTCCTGTCAGTTTTTCATGATGTGCAATCAAATTTCTCAGGTAATTAAGAGAGTGGAGCCATGAGGAAAAAACATCAGTGTCCTCGATATTGAATTTATTGGAAATTGCCTTTTTGTCAGCAGAGTTACGAATGATTTTATAGGCTCTCGACCAAAATCCAAATGACACGCACTCGGTGATTGCCCAACTGTGGGCAATATAGGGCTCGTCATATTTTTTGTTGTATGCGTCGATGTAGGTTCTACCTTTGGCCCGCTGAACCTCATCTTCAATTTTTTTGATTATTGAACCGTATGAAATAGCGGCAGTTGGTTTGAAGATATGGCTTTTGAGATACCAGTGAGCGCCATGCCGAAGTGCAAGCTGATTTGAAATCGTGCTTCGTATAGCAATTTCAAGCCGTTCAATTGCAAGAAAAGTAATAGACCTTAGCGATCTGTCGAATTCATACTTTGATGCTATTTCAGTGAAATCTGTATCTGGCGGGAATTGTTTCGTGGCGGGGTCTTGCAGATGAAACCAATAAGATTTCAATCTAAATGCCCCGACATTTTGCATGTATGCAAGAGCCAACTTCTCATCGGGGAATAACATTCCCTGATTTTTCAGCTTAATTATGAGAGCGGAGGGGCTAAGAGGAGGTTTACTAAAGCTGGCCATAAAAACAAAACACCCGTCTTTTGCACGCCTGATTTAACAGGACCTCATCCGAAAATGAGACGTGTGACGGGTTTGTTGAAGTCTGTATGCCACTTGGCATGTAGAATGTCAATAAAAAGTAGAAACCCGATGCCTCATTTATTCTTTACGCTATTAACCTATAAATTGCAATCAGTAGGAAGTGCTACTCTTGCTCCCTTAAAACTAAGAAACGGCGCTCTTGAGATACTTGAGGCAGCGATTGCGGGGTAAGCTAGTCTCCTGAAATCCAAAGGAGCACCACCCATGCAAAGCATCGTCAAATTAGGCCCGCTCACCAGTGTTGAACCATCCAGCGCCACGTTAGATGGCTGGGTTGTTGTTGAAGGCAATCCGACCATGAAGACGTGGGTGCTGCATACGTCTGAGGACAGCCAGATGATGTCCGGCTACTGGGAAGCGACGCCCGGTACTTACCATGCCACTTATTCGGCCTATGAGTTTGTGCATGTGATTGAAGGCAAGATGACCATCACGCCCGATGGCGGCACGCCTGTGCACATTAAGGCGGGCGATGCCTTTGTAGTGGAGGCGGATTTCAAGGGGCTTTGGAAGATTGAAGAGACAATTCGCAAGCATTTTGATTTTAAGATGTGAGGCTGCGGCTCTTCTAGTTTGTGCGCGGGAAGCGGATGTGCAGCTCCATTTCCAGTGATGGCGCCAGTGTTTGCACTGCCATAAAGCGGCCCGCGATATGCCGCTCAAAGCTGTTGGTTTTGGCAACTATCCGCGCCTGCACGGCGAGCACCAGCGCATCATAGGCATCAAGTCCAGCATGAAGCGCAGAGGCGTAGGCCGGCGAATTGATAGGGGCAAACTGCGCCAGTTTGAAGGCTGCCAGCACGGCGTTGAACTTACCGCCAAGGTCTGCATCGGGCCAACTGGCAGGTGGGGCGAGTGGCAGGTCGATGGACTGCACCGCCACGCTTAAGTGCGGCAGAATATCGAGCAAATCCTTGTAGGCAGCGTTGGCATTTTTGATACGGCTGAACGTGGCAAACGGCCCGCTAGCACTTTCGACCTTGCTCAGTTCATCCAACATGGCGCTGAAATTATTGGAGGCAGAAGTATCATGGTGATCGTGGCTTCCAGCGATGCCAGCCACATCGACATTGTTCATTCGGTCCATGCCTACATTGGGCAAAATAGTGAGCGAGGAATCCACCAGTGACAGGATTTTCTGCTTTTGAAACAGCGTGGATTGGATAAGGGTGCGGTAGGTCTTGCTCTCATCAATGCTCAGCTCCACGCCGCTTTCGACCTTGGCCAGCAGCGCTGCGTTGGCAGCATACATGTCGTTTGCTATCAAACGCGTATGCGGCACGGATGTTTGCGACATCTCGTTGAGCCTGTCCGTCATGCCTGCAAGTTCCGTGGCCGTAAGCGGCGTCGCATCGCGGCTAACCACATAAACGGTTGCGGCGATGAAAAGCGCCATCAAGACTTGGGCGAAGCGCCATAAAAATAGTGCTAATTTAGCCAATGTGCCACTCTTTCAGTTTACATTCATGTTCTGAACTATAGAAATAGAGACGGGGATAAGACGCCGTAGGGGGACGGCTGGCATAATGGATAGCAGTGACATTGATTTGATTGCGCGGATATATGACACCGCGCTGACGCCGCAAAGCTGGCCGGACGTGCTGTATGGCGTTGCCAGACATTTGGGCGCGGCTGGTGCTTTCATTTTTGAAGTGCGCACCCACGAAAATGTGCCGCAGATCGCGTCGCGGCTCTTCAGCGCCAATTATGACCGCCAAGTGGTGGCGGATTACATGGTGCAGTTTAACGATGACGAGCTGCGCGATCAGGGCCGCTTTGCTGAACTTTCCGCAAATTCCGACGAAGTGGATTTGATTAGTGATGTTGAGCTGCGTCCCGATGTTCAGGATGTTTTGAAGCAGCCCAATACGCAGTTTATGATGAAGCACGGGCTGATGCACCGCGCCGGGGCTTTGCTCAACAAAGACCTCTTGAATGTCGATCGTTTCGCGTTGCAATTTGATATCACACGCGGGCCGATCAGTGGCGATGAGCGCAAAAAAGCCGGACTGTTTTTGCCGCATATCGCCAAGGTTATTGGCCTTGGCCGGCCTTTGGAGCATCAGTTCCGGGTGCAGGCGATTTTTGAGGAAATCATCAACAAGTCTGACCAAGGCATTGCGATTCTCAATGGCGAGGGCGAGGTGGTTTTCAGCAATCCGGAGTTTGAGCGCATTGTTGCCAGCCACAATATTTTGCGCCGCTCGCACACAAAAAAATTGCAGGTCGTGCGTGATGATGTGGTGGCAAGGTTCCATGATTTGATCGCCACCGATGCGCACGGCCTGTTCGGTGCGCGCTCGCGCAAAGAGGCGATTGTGCTGCCGCTTAGTGATGCGGGCAGCGCGGTGTTTATGGAAATTTGCCCGATTGAAGAGACGACCTACACTGGACGACTGGGTGTTGGTTACCGTTTGCTCACGCTGCTGGATACCAGCAAGCCGGTGTTCATTGATGTTGACCGGATCAGCGATTTTTATCCGCTTTCGAAAACTGAGAAAGATGTGCTGACGTTGATCGCCAAGGGCATGTCGAACCAAGACATTGCGGATTTGCGCAACAGCGCATTTGAAACGGTGAAGAGTCAGGTGAAAACGCTGATGCGCAAGACCAATTCCGGCAGCCGTTTGGAGCTTATCCATATGGTGCGAAACCTGTCGGCGCAGGTGCATTATGACGTTCCCAATGCCGTTGGCCGGATGCACTGAAGCGTCGCTCATTTTGCGCTGCTGTCCAACAATAATAACCGTTTGGCATCGCTATCCGGCAGGTCCAGCTTGGCGTTTTGCGAGCGCTCATACAGCGTTGTTGTGATGGCCTCGATCTCTTGCGCGGGGTCTAAATCCCGTGCCAGCGCCGCAGACACGAAGGCTGCCGCTTGGCTTGTGCCGCCCCAGAAGATCGGCTTCTGGTAATTCAGCGCCTGCGCCACGGGTATCAAGGTTCCGGGTGAGAGCATGTCCACGCAAGCGCCATTATTGGAGAGCTTGGCTAACTTATCATCCTTATCGCTGGCCGCTACCGTGATAGCGCGCTGCGCCGAGGCTGGCGAATAATCGCAGGCGTTTTTCGATTGGTTACCAGCGGCAACCACAACAATGACTTTATACTTATCGACCAGCAGGTTGATCCAGTCGTTAATGTCCTGCGCCTTGGGGCCGATGAGGCTGAGATTGATGATTATTTTGGCATGATCGGTGTATTTCTGTTCGCGCTTGATGATCCACTCAAACGCCTCGACCAGCGAGGAGGCCGCGCCGGTTTTGTTTGAATCACAAGGCAGCACCGTGACGTCGTAAATCTCAGCATCGGGCAATACGCCAAGCGTCTTGCCCGTCATGATTGACGCCATCGCCGTGCCGTGGGCGCGGCAGGTGGTGTAAATGTCGTTGGGCACGACTTTCAAAAAAGTGGCACCAAATTTGACGCGGGACTCTAGCTCGGGGTGGGCCATATCCACGCCATTGTCTAACAGATAAATCCGGCTTTTGGCCCTGCTGGCCCGTCGGTTAAACGCACCGTCCAAGGGCAGCGCTGCTTGATCTATACGATCCAACCCCCATGGTATTTGGCTGACCTGCGTTACCGGCAAATCAGAACCACCCGCCGCTTTGATCTTGGTATCTGGCGTGACGCGCAGGATGAGCGGGTCGGCGGCGATTGTGGCCCGTTGTTTGTCAGTTAGGTTGGCAACGAAGCCCGGTAACTCAATACGCTGGATAGAGAGTATTTGGAATGGCTCAAGGCCGAACCGTGCGGCGAGCGTTTCGGGCGTGATGGTTGTCATTGTGATGCCCGCAGCCGCCAACGTGTCTGGGCGGAACCGAATGATGAATTGGCCCGCGATGGGCAGCATATCGACGTCGGATAAAGTGATGGTTTCCATCACGGGCAATCCGGCGTAAGGGTCAATCAGCTTTGCAGGTTTCGTCAGCAAGGGTTTAGGTGTAACGGGCTTTGCGATCACTATTTTTGGCGGGATTTTTCTTGGTGCAGGAACAACCTTAACTGGCTTGGTAATGACTGGCTTGGTGACGGTTTTTGGAACCACTTTGGGCGCTTTGGGAAGGGGCCTTATGATGATTTCGAACCCGCCGGTTTTAGGCGTCTCAGTTGGTGTCACGACTTCGGGGGTGGCGGCCTTCGGGCCATAGATAAGTCGGCATTCGGCTTGGCTCATCTCCGGCGGGCAGGGCACAACTTGCGCCGCTGCGGGAAACAACACCGCCAGCCAAAATCCGAACGCCAGCCAAAATGACTTCACCTCAAAGCTCCTTCAGATATTCGACGAGATCGTCTTTTTCGGTGTTGGTGAGGTTCACGCCATATTCATGGCCGCCGTTCCAATTGCCCAAAATGGCCTCGCCCTTGTCGTCATAGACATTGAAGATAAAGGCCTTGGGGTCAGTGGATTGATCCAAATGGCCAACCTTTGCGGTGTCGAAATTACCATCCAAAAACCCGTGAGTTTTGGGTCGTTCGCTTTGCGTATTGAGGAGATCGCGCAAGGTTGGAACAGAGCCATTGTGCAAATAGGGCGCGGTGGCGAAGATGCCGTTGAGCGGGCGGGTCTTGTAATTCAGCGCCGGTTCGCCGCCGGAAAGTGCTGTCAGGTTCATCAAATTATCGGCGCAGTTGGCACGGAACTTGTCGATGGCGTTGCCCGGAACTTCGATATCGCCGCCCTGAATGACATAGCCTTCTGGCGCAAAATATGAAGCAATTTGGATTTTGGCATCTTCGATTTGCACCTGTGCATAGGCTTTGAGAATCTCACTTTTCCTGTCGCCGACATCGCGCTGCATCAGCGTGGTCAGCGTATCGGTGGTCAGCGCAAACTCACCATATTTGCCTTGTTCTAACAGCAGCCCGCGCCGTGACTGGCCTTTGAAAATGCCAGTTGGCGTTAAATGTAGCGCGGCATTGCAAGCCATCAGCGGGTCTGTGCCGATAAGATCGGGGTTGACCGGAATGCCAGCGGCAACGCGGGCGGAAACGTTTGATGAATCAATCAACGGGGCCAAATAGATGTAACGCTCAGGGGTTGGTGTTGTGGTTTTGGAGTTCACTTCCAGCACTGTCGCCATATCATCCGGCGCGAGCAGTGCGTGACAAGACTGGCAATTTTGCGCATACAGCGTTTTGCCCCGCGTAGCCTTGGCGTCGTCAATCTTGCCGAACTCATCCGGCCAGCGCGGCGAGTTTAGTTTCGCCAGTATGCCTTCCAGCTTCATCAGGTTTTTGAAGTTGACGGATGATGTGACTTTTTGGGTTGCTGGATCAATATGAAACTCGCCGAATACGCCAAGCACTTCGGTCCAATTGCGAATGAGCGAGCCAAGTTTAGTGACGCCGAACAGGCCCATATCCGGCCCGTTTTGCACGATGCCATTGTGTTGAAGCAACGCTTGCTGATTGGTATTCCAGATAAAGGGATAGGATACCGGCGCATTGCTGGCGGGCAGGGTGTCCTTGCTGTCGGGGTTAATCAGCGTTGCGGTCGTTGCCAGAATTATGCCGACAGCATCGGCGCGGCCACGGCCCCATGTGGTGGAGTTGTGGTAGGTGCCTTGGATCTTGCTGCGGTAGGCAATCCACTCCGCAAGGTCCGCTTGCAGCTTTTGTTTGGCCTCCGGCGTTGCGCCACCCGTTAGAACTTTGGTAGCAAATGCATCAAAGCCAGAGTCTCTGGCGCGGGTCACAGCTTCCAAAATATCGCTGTTGAAGCTCTGGAAATCCGCCATGGTTTGCCCGCCGTGGACATGGATCGTGGCGCTGGCGGTGTGCAAAATTGACGTATGGCAGGCGGAGCAATTGAGTCCGATAAAGTCACCTTTCACGGCATCATTATCCAGTACGAAGCCGATGGGGAATTCGGCCTTTTCGTCCAAATACGAATAGCCATAACTAGCCATATGGTCACGCGCGATGAACAGTGCGCTGCTGGTTGTTTGCAGGGCGTTGACCCATGCCAGCGGCATTAAGCGCGAGCCTTGGCTTAGTGAATACCAGTCTTTGGCGTCCTGCGCGCTCCAGCCTTGGCTGGCGTAGGTTTCGGGCTTGGCTAATGCTATGACTGCGGGCGGGGCCAGATTGGGCATTAGTGTGTAAGCCAGAAACGCTGCAACGCTAACGCCCGCCAACGCCACAAATTTACCGTTCATCTTCGCGCTCCCCAAAGCTTGCCCTGGTATCAGGATGGCAGGTTTTGCTTTGGATTGCGATCACCCGATCGGGTGATTCTTTATGTTCGCAACACAAAGACACTCAACTGAGACAAATTATAAATGCGATTTCGCATCAGATTCACCCGATCGGGTGATTCCGCCAGCCATCCGATTCATGTCCAGCATGCACTTAATCACGCGAGCCTCGCGTCATCGGGCAATGGAGGTTACTATTATGTCGGCATACGGACTTAGAAAATCACGGCAATTTTTGGCGAAGCTTCTGCTCGTTACGGGGCTGCTGACGGGAGTGAGCCACTTTTCTACGCTTGCGAGTGCCGAAGAGACGGGCATTCTTAATCTTGGCGATACGGTCGTTACCGGATTTTCTGGTGTGCTGGAGCCGACAACTGAAGCGCCGGACCCGACTAATAATTCCGCCATTGACGAGACGCTTATCAACCCCGATGGCATTTCTGCGCGGATCACCAGCGTTGCTGCGCCCGGATATATTTGGGATGCACGGGTGTGGCCGGCCTATTTGGTCAAAGAATTTCATGCCAAAGATATTGGCCAAGTGTTCGGCGTGACGCTGGATGATGCGAAGTTCCCCAACATTTATTTCGCCGCGTCCTCTGCTTTCGGCCTGCAACTGGTGCTGCCGGATGCCGACAATGACGGGCGGCCTGAGCGCATCAAAACGGGCGAGGCGGGCGATGGCTGGATGGAAGGCCAGTGGGGCACGGCTGATACCAAAGGCGAGGTTGGCTCACTTGGCGGGCCTGGCAGCATTTGGAAAGTGGATGGTGTTACGGGCGAAGTCTCGCTGTTTACCAATGTGCAATTGGGTGGCGTGGACAATAAGGGCGCGGGGCTTGGCAACATCACGTTTGCGCCTGATATGCAGCAGATATTTGTTTCTGACCTTTCCACTGGCATGATCCATCGCTATGATTTGGCGGGCAATGAGATTGAGATTTTTGACCATGGCGTCACGGGCCGCACGGCCGCTAATCCTGCGCCGGTGACTTTTGATCCGGCTTCTGCCATTGATATTACCTCATCAGATTTTGATACGGAAGATACGGAAACGTGGGGCTTCACGGACAAGGACCGCCGTGTTTATGCGTTGGCGTACCATGATGGCCGTCTATTTTACTCCGTTGTCGGTGGCAGCCAGATTTGGTCTGTCGGCTTTGAGAAAGACACGGGTAAATTTGAGCAAAGCGCGCAATGGGAGCTTGATGTTCCTAAAAAGCCAAAGGCTTTGCCCGTTACAGATATTATTTTCACCAACAAGGGCGCAATGGTTTTGGCGCAGCGCGGTGCTATCAAGTCCACATATGACTATTTGAATTTTGCCGATTACGGCAAGTCGCGCACTTATCGCTATTGGCTGGAAAATCCGGATGATGTGAACACGCCAAGCCGCTGGATTGCGGAGCCGGAGGAATATGCTGTTGGCTTTGAGGGCGAACAGCGCTCTACCGCTGGCGGGCTGGATGTCAATTATGGTTACACCAAAGAGGGTTACTTGGACACCGGTTCGTGCGAGGCATCGCTATGGACTACTGGTGATAACTTACGCAATAATCAGGATTTGTCGGAAGCCTTGCTGAAGGGTGGCGCGCTGGTGATTGACGGGGTGCAGGGAATGCCTGCGGGCCCCGTGAAGCAATATGAGGTTGATAATAACTCCCCGCCGTGGGCCAGTTATATGGTGGATAATGACGAGGCGAACACGCCGCAAATTGACGTCAACAATAATCCAACGACCTATAATGATCTGACGACAACAGGCTGGATCGGCGATTTGGTATCTTACCATGTCGGCTGCGCTGGCGTTGCAGGCGGGGGATATTATGGCGGCGCGGGCTATGGCTGGCCACAGGGACCGGGCTATTATACAGACACGGTTTATGTGCCACATGATGATAATCCCCCTTATGTAACACAATGTACGCCGGGTGTTGATTGCCCCAGTGATCCAAAAATGTGTGCGAAAACCAGCGGCGAGTTCACTTGCGACAGCACGACCGGAACATGGACCTACAAGGGTATTTTGGGCGTGACGCAGGCGTTGAATGCGGATGCCATTAAGGTGACGCAGACATCTGCGGGAACCAGTATTCCGGGCGGTTCAACGCTGCCGTTCTCATCGCCCGCCAGCTTTTTTGAAATAAAAGGCGGCGCACCCGGCCAGCTGATGAGTGCCAGCCTGTGCATATTCAACGCGGCAGATGCGGCCAGCGGCAAACCATTTGATTGCTGCAAAACCACCGTCGCTGTCAAAGCGCCATCCACCATTTGTGTGAAGAAGTGAGCGGGAGAAAAATCATGAAAAATATGAATAAGTTTTCTAACGCCGCTCGACTATTCGTGACCATGCTAACGGTTTGTATGGGGCTAATGGTTGTGCTAACGCCCCGTTTGGCGCAGGCGGGCATCGTTGCGCCGACGACTGTTTCATGCCTCAAAGGCGATGCTGTCGTTACCTGTGGCAAGGTAGCGGGCACATTTGATGTGACGCTTAATCTTGGCGGTAGTGGCGGGGTTATTCCCACGACAGCGCAGATTTCTGTGTTGACGCCGGGCGTTACTATTGTCTCGCCCGCCTCATCCTATCCGGTGATTGGCGGCAAAGTTAAGATCACGTTGGCTGGCGCTACGCCTGGCCAAGTGGTTGATTTTCAAATGGATGGTTCCAGCACCACGCCTGACCCGAAGACGGGCCTGAGCATTTGCTGCAACGGTAAGATTAGCATTACTATTCCCAAGGATTTGGATTGCAATCCGAAGTCCACAATCGATATCACCAAAATTTGTGATCCGGCGGTCTATCGCAAATACCCGACCAAGCCGAACGTCACAGCTGCCGGCTATGTTTCTATCTGTCATATCACGGTGAAGACCACCGGACCTCAAACCACGACTTTGTCTGTCAATGATAATTTGGCGGGCGGAACGATTGTGTCTGCTGCGTCCACCACGGCTCCGCCGTGGGTCTGTGCGGGTTCAGCTTGCACAGTCAACGGCAATACTTTGAACCAAACCGTCTCGACCTCAAACATTGATGTCATGGTAGTGTTCCCGACAACGGGTGCGGTTACCGAGGGCAAAAACTGCGCTGTCGTGGCAAGCGATGGCAAGGATGTGGACAAGGATTGCACCACGTTTACCGTGGCGGAAAAAGGCAAGCTGACCGTCATCAAGGAGGCATCCTATAATGGCAACCACATCACCAATGTGAACTTCCCGATTGCTGTTACCTGTGGTGGCACGACTACGAACGGCACTTTCGCCGATGGCACGCCTTATGTGCAAACCAATATTCCCGTGGGTACTAACTGTTCCGTTGTTGAAGGTGCGACCCCTGCGACGGGTCTTTGCAATAAAAGCCAGAGCGAAGTGTGGACCACAACTTATAACCCGACAACGCCTGTTGTTGCCACGGTTGCAGGCGCTACGATTAAGGTGCGCAATGTGCTCACCTGTAAATCTGATAAAAGCACAATTAAGGTTGAGAAAGTCTGCGCGCCTGCCAAGGAGGTCGCGGGTGCTATCAACCACTTTGAGGCGATGTGCAAAATCACTGTGACGACCACTGGTGCTCAAACCGCGTTGATTGTTGTCAATGAAGCGATGAGCGGCGGCGGTATTGTAACTTCTGCGGCATCGTCAACAACTCCGGCGTGGAATTGCAACACTGCCAACTGTTCTATCAACGGCGGCGCGCTTAACCAAACGGCTTCCTCATCCGTTATTGACGTTAAGGTGTCATTCCCATCCAAGGGACATGTGTTGGAAAGCCAAAACTGCGCGAGACTATCGGTGGGCCAATATCCTGTGCCAAAGCCGAATGGCGAGTCTTGCACTAAGTTTTCGGTGGAGGAGGTTAAGAAGGGTAAGATAACGATCCTTAAGGAAGCACTTTTCAACGGTGGTCATATTACCACGCAATCATTTCCGATTGCCGTCACCTGTGGCGGCGCGACAACCAATGCGACTATCAGCGACGGAAAACCGTATGTTCAAACCGGCCTACCGTTAAATGCATCGTGTTCTGTTGTTGAGGGCATAACAACACCTGCTGCCGGTCTATGTAACAAAGGGCAGATTGGGACGTGGGTTACGACCTATAATCCGGCAACAGCAGTTGCAGCGAGTGTTGCAGGCGGTGCGATTACGATCACGAACCGGTTGGATTGTAAGCGGATTGATCCCGTTGAAGGTAAAACCACATTCTCGGTTCAGAAGGAGGCCAGCTATAATGGTGAGCCAATCACTGACATAGTGTTCCCGATGAACGTTACATGTGACAACAGCAGTGTTCAGACGTTGAATGTGCGAGGCGGGCAATCGCAAACCATCGGTGATCTGCCAGCTGGGACAACTTGCTCTGTAGTGGAAGGCGATATTCCTAACGCCGGATTGTGTCCTAAAGGTACAACAGAACAGTGGGTAACAAGCTACTCGCCTGAAAACGCGTCTAACACTACATCAGCGAACAGCAGTGTCGTGGTGCGTGTCAAGAACCAACTATCCTGCCGCAAGATCGTCGTGGATGCGCCCAAGTGCGATGGTGTGACAGCACAGCCCGGCAAGGATGGCTCGTGTGTTTGCCTCTATCGCAATATGAGCAAGACAAGCTCCGCTTCGTGTGGCTGCGCTAAGGGTAACAAGTTCATCAAGGGCAAGGGCTGTGTTCCTATCGAGCCTGTTTGCAAGAATGGCACAAAGTTCAATCCGGCCCGTGGCCGCTGCGAACCGATTTGCCAAAAGGGTCAAACCTATAATCTCAAGAGCAATCGTTGTGATACGCCGCGCCCTGTGTGCAAGCGCAATGAGCAGTTCAACCCCAAGACTGGAAAGTGCGTGGCTGTGTCTAAAGATCCGGTTTGCCGCGCGCCGTTCAAGTACAACGCAAAGATCAACAAGTGTGTTGAGGTGGTGCAGAACTGTCCGCGTGGCACGGCCTTCAGCAAAGGTGAATGCCGTCCGGTGAAACGCAACAGTTGCCCATTTCCACTGGTGCCTACGCCGTTGGGCTGTGTTGATCCGGGTGCTGTGATTGATCTCTTTGGAGGCGGTGGTCGCCCGAGGGATAATGGCGGCGACCCTGGTCCGGGTACACCAAGCGGCGGCGATCAGTCAGCCTACTGCAAGCAGAACCCTGGTCGCTGCCCGTAGGTGGATTGTAAAGGTCAGATAGTAAGTCGGGCGGGAGACATTCCGCCCGGCTTTTTTTCTTGAACCGGGGGGAATGGTTGACTTGGAAAATGAACCTGCCAAAGATCATTTGAGTGGTAGGGTGGCAACATAGGGTTTTATAAATTGAGCAAGTTCACTTCGAAAATTATTGTTACCAGTTTAGGACTACTGGCTGCCCCCATCGCCTCCCACGCCACGCCGTGCAGCGAAGTTGGTTCCATCATCAAGGTGGAAAACACCAAAGTCGGTCCCAATGAATATGTAAATTTCTACATCAAATCCACCACTCCTGACTTTACGATTAAAGCAGTTCAAGGGCCAAGCTTCCCTTTGGCCGACGGTGACGAGCTTCTCATTGTAAAGGGCAACAAGTGGACTGAGGTCGCGTTCAAAGGTGTCAACTGGACCTGCGAAATTCCGCTCGCGTTGCACCTGCCAAAACCCATCATCCGGCAGGTGAGTAGCACCGAACAGTTTGAAGGCTACGTCTCGTATGTCATTGGCAGGCAGGGCAAGAACTACCGCGGTCAGACGGTGACGGCAATTGCGGGCGGCACGAAAATCTCGCTGAAATACCGCTGAGCGCTTGACCGAATTCTTCGCTTTGGCGAGTCAACTAGAGCCATTGTCTGCGCTTCCGGTGCTCACGTACTTAATGTACGCTGCGCTCCGGTTCTGGAAAATCACTCTAGTTGACTCGCCAAAGCGAATTTTGGGTCAAGCTAAAAAGTGAGTTGGTGATTCCGACTGGATTCGAACCAGTGGCCTAAAGTTTAGGAAACTTTTGCTCTATCCACCTGAGCTACGGAACCATCTGAAACGTGACATAGACGGAATTTTACGCGCCGCCAACTCGATTTTTGGTGCGAACGCTGTTCGGACGTCTCCCGCATCGTTTCCGCATCATCTTCGGGCGTTCGCCGACCGGTTTGCAATCAGGCCAAAGCGGTCTCGGCCAGCGCCACCCAATAGCTGATGCCGTGGGGTATCGCATCGTCGTTGAAGTCATAATCGGGGTGATGAAGAAAGGCGCTTTTGCCATTACCCATGAAGATAAATGAGCCCGGCCGCGCCTCCAGCATATAGGAGAAATCCTCGCCGCCCATGATGGGGGCCACGTCCGGATTGACCTTGGCCGCGCCCGCCAACGCGCTGGCAACCTTGACCGTGAACTCGGTTTCGCGGGCATGGTTGAACGTCACTGGATAGCCGCGAATGATAGAAACGCTGGCCTCGGCGCCAAAAGTTGCGGCAACAGATTTGGCGATGGAAGTGATGCGTTTTTCGGCATCTTCGCGCACGGCTTTATCCAGCGTGCGGAATGTACCGCCGAGTTTGGCGCTCTGCGGAATGACGTTATGAGCGTCGCCTGCATGAAATTTCGTAATAGAAACAACGAGGGAGGCAAGCGGGTCCGTCGTGCGGGAGACAATTGTTTGCAGCGCTGTTACCATTTGAGCGCCGATAACCACTGGATCAATGGTGAGATGCGGCACGGCGGCGTGGCCGCCTTTGCCCTGAATCACTATATCAAACGTATCCGTTGCCGCCATAATCGCGCCTGAACGGGTGGCGAATTCGCCGATGCCAAGGCCCGGTAAATTGTGCATGCCATAGACTTCCTTGATGGCGAAACGGTCCATCATGCCATCATTGACCATCTCGCGCCCGCCGCCACCGCCTTCTTCTGCGGGTTGAAAAATTACGGCAACGCTCCCGTGAAAATTGCGGGTTTCGCACAAATGTTTGGCAGCTCCCAAAAGCATCGCCGTATGGCCATCATGGCCGCAAGCGTGCATTTTACCGGCAATTTTGGACGAATATGCCACGCCGCTGGTCTCATTGATGGGCAAAGCGTCCATATCCGCCCGCAGCCCAATGGTCGGGCCTTCGCCCAACCTGCCCTTGATAATGCCCACAACACCAGTCCGCCCAAGACCGAAAACTACCTCGTCACAACCGAAGCTCTTCAGCTTTTCTTGCACAAAAGCGGCTGTTTCATGTACTTCAAACAGTATTTCAGGGTTTTGATGCAGGTGCTGACGCCAGAGCGAAACCTCGGTTTGCATTTCAACAGCACTGTTTAGGAGCGGCATATTACGTCCATTCATCAAAATTTTTAGCACGGCGCACTGCCATTGCATCGCCACATGTTCTAGATAGAGCCAAAGCAACGCTTCGTGAAGCAAATTCAACTGGATGAATGAAATACTGTCATGATGTTTTCAAATAGGACAAGTTTTAGCGGTGGTGTTTGCAGCGCTACACTATTGTTTTCGTTGGCTTTTCAGAGCATGGCGTTGGCTGGCTCGTCCATATTGGTCGATGTGACTACCGGCAAAGTGCTGGCGCAGGACCACGCGTTTCAGCGGTCTTATCCGGCATCGGTCACCAAATTGATGACCAGTTACATCGCATTTCGCGCCATGAAAGCAGGACAGCTTACCCAAGAGTCCCCTGTCACCATAAGTGCGCGCGCGGCAAAACAGCCTCCCAGCAAGATGGGCTATAAGCCTGGTAACAAGCTGACTTTAGACAATGCGCTGAAAATAATGCTGGTGAAATCTGCCAATGATATTGCGGTCGCGGTTGGTGAGGCTGTGGGCGGCGCGAACTATGCTGACCTGATGAACGCCGAAGCCAAACGCCTTGGCATGACAGGTTCGCACTTTGTTAACGCCAACGGTTTGCATGACCCCAACCACTATACGACTGCGCGGGATATGGCGATTTTGAGCAGTGCTTTGCGTACTGAATTTCCGGAATATGCCTTTTACTTCAACGTCGAAGCCATTCAGTATGGCAAGACAGTTGAGCCGAATTACAATCTTCTGCTTGGTCGCTATGCCGGTGCGGATGGGATGAAAACCGGCTTTGTCTGTGCTTCCGGCTACAATATGGTGGCCTCTGCCACTCGAGCGGGTCACACTTTGGTGGCTGTGGTTTTTGGTGAATTGACGCAAGAAGCCCGCGCTGATCGTGCCGCACTGTTGCTGTCGCAAGGTTTTGCTGAGCCAAATGCGGTGGCGGATACGCTTGCTACATTGAAGCCGTCTGGCGAACAGGCGCTTCCGGCTGTGAACATGCGCGATATAACTTGCAAAAAGGGGGCTGCGGAAAGTCATTGGGGCGGGCGGGATGTTGAGGGCAAGATGACGTTTGCCTCGCCGGAAATCGTGCTGCGCACCACGCCGCCAACGCCTGTTTTTGTGGGGTTAATTCCTGCGCCCAAGGTGGATAAAACCAAACTAAAGGGCACAATTAGTGACACAAAGACGCCTGCCAAAGTGGCTACGAAGCCGAAGAAAAAGAACGGATAGCCATGTCATTTCCCATTCCGGTTAGCGTGCTGACGGGCTTTCTTGGCTCGGGCAAAACCACGCTCTTAAACAGGTTGCTCAAAGACCCCGCACTTAGCGATACTGCTGTTATCATTAACGAATTTGGCGATGTCGGGCTTGACCATTTGCTGGTGGAGCAGGCGGACGAGGGCATAATAGAGCTATCGGACGGATGCCTGTGCTGCACGGTGCGCGGTGCATTGGTTGATACTTTGTCGATGCTTGCAGAGCGCGTGCAAACGGGCCGTGCCTCCATCAAACGGGTGATTATTGAAACGACCGGACTGGCTGATCCTGCACCCGTTTTGCAGTCCATCATGGGCCATCCCGTGATGGTGCAGGCATTCCGGCTTGATGGTGTTTTGACCACAGTGGACGCCGTAAATGGTGATGCCACGCTGAACAATCACGAGGAAGCCGTGCGCCAAGTGGCGATGGCGGACCGGATTATTTTGACCAAAACTGATCTCGCAGAAGCCGTTGATACACTGCCTGCGCTTTGTGCGCGTTTGGCGAAGCTCAATCCCGGCGCGCGAATTGTGGAGGCGGCGGCAGGGGCGGCCAGTGTGGCTGCGCTGTTTGATTGCGGGTTATATAACCCTAGTACCAAGACAAATGATGTCGAGCGCTGGCTGAACGAAGAGGCCTACCGCGACCGCGAGGCCGAGCGGCACGGCGTTGACCACTCGCATCATCATCACGGCCACGATCACCATGACCACGACCATCACCACCATGATGTGAACCGGCATGATAAGGCCATCCGCGCTTTCACGCTGGTGCATGACAAGCCAATTGCTATGGCGGCGGTCGAGATGTTTATGGACCTGCTTCAATCCACGCAGGGCGAGAATTTGCTGCGCATGAAGGGCATTGTTTGCCTTGTTGAACGGCCGGAAAGGCCTCTGGTTATCCATGCTGTACAGCGCTTGATGCACCCGCCTGTGACGCTTGAGCGCTGGCCGAGCGATGACACCCGCACCAGATTGGTGATTATTTCCAAGGACTTATCAGAAGACTATGTACGGGATTTGTTCGGCGCGTTTGTGGGAAAGCCTGCGTTGGATCGTCCGGACCATACGGCGCTATCGGATAATCCGCTGGCGATTGCGGGTTTTAAGGCTTAGAGCCGTTCACGATTGTGAATCGGTGGCCGCTATTTTCGGCCATGCATGAGAGCATGTGATGTCCGTTTTCTTTGCAGAAATGCGGGATATCGATAACCGCTAGCGGGTCGGAAGTTTCGACGATCAGTGTTTCACCCACCGCCATTTCGGACAGGCGCTTGCGGGTTTTTAAGACAGGCATCGGGCAATTGAGCCCGCGCAGATCATAGATTGTCGTGGTGGTCATTGTGCCGCTGGTTCCGTGTCGGCTTTTTGCCACCAGTGCTTTTTCTTTTTGACGACAGGTATCGTTACTTCTGCGGCTACGGTTGCAGTTGGATTTGTCGCAGGAACGGGAATTTCACCCTCTTTTGCTGCAACAGACGGTGCGGCAACGGTATTTGCCACATCTGTCTTCGCTGGTTCCGCAGTCGCAATAGTCGCTGAATCTGGTTTGGTTGCTGGTAAGGCAGGCGCAGCTGCTGTTGCGGGGGCGATTGCAGCAGGCGCCGTTGTTACCGGTATTGGTACAATCACCACAATGGTCGGGGCAACGGCAGTAGGTGTTACACCCCGCGGCAAAACCATTGGCTTCACCACATCCACCGGAGCCGTCGCAACGGCGACTACAGGTGTATCAAGCGGCACCAGCTTTGCTGCCTCAAGCGGCTTTGGCGGTGTTACGGCGATTGGCTGAGGTTGCCATTTTTTGGTCAAAGGACGCGAAGCGCCGCCGTGAACAATTGGATAGGCAACGCCATCAAATTTCTTGGAAGCGGAAGCATAGCTGGATTCGAACTTTGCTTCATATCCGGCGTAGGCCTCTTCAAAATTCTGGCTCGCGGGTTTGGAAATCGGACATGCACCGTTGGCATTGAAGCTTTGCCCGCTTGTTGCCATGCGATTGAAAACATAATTCTTTTCGCAGAAATCAACCTTCGGCGGCGTATGTGTCAGCTCGAAATAGTCATAGCCTTCTTTAATCATCTGCCAGAATTTGTAGTCAGGATGAGATGAATATTGCGCCATATTGACGGCTGTCATGCGGAAAGGCAGCGCTTCCAGCATGAATTCCTTTTGGCCGCCGGCGAAGGCATCGCGCGCGAAAGCAAAAATTTCCTGCACGTTGGCGTCAGTCATTGAATAACAGCCGGAGGACGAGCAAGCACCATGGATCATCAAGTCGGAGCCGGACCGGCCGTTGGCGCGGTCAAAAGCGTTTGGGAATCCGGTGTTGATTGATAGAAAATATTTGGAGTTAGGGTTCATCTGGTAGGGACGAATTGTATAGTAGCCCTCAGGCGCCTGACGGTCACCTTGCTTTACTTTCGGCCCCAATGTGCCTGACCATGCACAAATATTATAATTTGCGATCATGTCATAGCGGCCATTGTCCTTCTGCTTCCAAATTTCCAGCACATGCTCGTTTTTGAACAAGCGCATCATAATCGGCGAATTTTTGCGCATCCCCTTGGCCTTCATCAAGGTGAGGATTTTTGCGGGTAATTCGCGGTTGGGATTTGGCGCAAGATCGTCCAAGGACGCGCCTTGGCAGCCTGCCAGAAGTAACATTCCCAAAAATAGTGCGAATAATGTGCGAATTGACTTCATGCGGGCAAAAAACCTTGGGCTAGAGCAGGCGCTATTATACGGCTTTTATGGTTGATGATTGCTTACTGCAATTCACAAATTTGTTTCCATCGCTGTATTGTCACAAGGCTTCTTATATCAGAATCAGCCAATTTTGTGATGTAAAATTCACTTTAGTGATTTTAGACCGGTAATTCGCCACAAAATACCATCTTTGAGCTTAAACTGATGCCAGATCGCGGCTGCGATATGCAGCGTTACGAGGCCCAAAAAAACTTTGAACAGAACGACGTGAACAATGCTTATCGGCCACCAAAAATAGGTTGCCACTGCACCCGTGAATGCTTGCAGCCCGAGGACAAGATAGAGACCGGCGTGGACGAATTGCGCGATTTTTTGCTGCACGGGTGGTGTGCTTGCGAGGGGTGAAGGTGCTCCGTTCCATAAACGCAACGCAATACGTATGCAAAGAACCAAGAAAATTAAAAGCCCAACCCGGTTATGTACCACATGCCAAAACAGATCTGAGCGCGATGGCGCAAGCCCGCCAATTGAAACTGAATGAGTGCGTAATATCGCGCCGCTGGTCGCATATTGCAGGATGACCAGTGCTACGACCAGCCAATGCAGTGCGATTTGCGCCCAAGAATAGCGGGTAGCGGCGATAGTTTCAGAGTTCATTGCGTTGCGGCACTTTTCGCCAGCCACTCATTCATCCATTTAATTTCAGATTCCTGTGCTTGGATAACGCCTTCGGCCAGCTTTTTAACATCGGGATCTTTGCCAAATTCCAAGACGACCTTTGCCATATCAACCGCGCCTTGATGATGCGGGATCATGCCGTAGATAAAATCCTTGTCAGCATCGCCGGTGTAGGGTGTCATCATGCCAGCCATCATGCCGTCCATGGCTTTTTTGTAGCCCGCTGTCGAAGGGCCGCCGTCTTGCTTGCCCATGGCTGCATGTTCTGCAGCAGACATTGCGGGCATCTGTTCGCCCATCATGTTTTGCAGCGGTGTTTTGACGAACCAGCCGAGGCCAAATGCGACAATTGCGATGATGAGTGAGCGTAGTATATTCATTTGGTATCCCTTTATTAGGCGGTGCGCCCAATTGCTAAAAACTTCTCGCGGCGCTCTTTGCGCATGTCGCGGCCGCCAGACATGAGATCAGCCAGCGACTCAGCTATTTTCACGCCAGTCGCGGCAATCGCGGCTACTTTATCGCGGTGTGCGCCGCCCAGTGGTTCCGCGATGATACCGTCGATGACTTTTAGGGCCATCAAATCTTCAGCGGTGATTTTCATATTGGTCGCCGCGTCTTTGGCACGGCTTGAATCATGCCAGAGTATGGATGCCGCACCTTCCGGCGAAATAACGGAATATATTGAATGTTCCAGCATGAACACTTTATTTGCTGTCGCAATGGCAATCGCACCGCCTGAGCCGCCTTCGCCGATGATGACTGAAATCAACGGCACGCTAAGTCCTAAACATGCCTCAGTGGAGCGCGCGATGGCTTCTGCTTGTCCTCGCTCTTCGGCGCTAATGCCGGGGTAAGCGCCGGCGGTATCGACCAGTGTGATGACCGGAAGACCGAAGCGATCAGCCAATTCCATCAGACGCACGGCCTTGCGGTAGCCTTCAGGCATCGCCATGCCAAAATTATGTTTGAGGCGGGTTTTGGTGTCCGAACCTTTTTCTTGTCCGATAACGGCGACAGGTATGCCATTAAACCGTGCCAGGCCGCACTGAATGGCGGCGTCATCGGCGAACTTACGGTCTCCTGCCAGCGGCTGAAACTCGGTGAAAAGTCCGGCGATAAAATCAAGGCAATGCGGGCGGTCAGCGTGGCGGGCCACCTGCGCTTTTTGCCATGGGGTGAGCTTTTTGTAGATGTCTTTGAGGGCTTCGTTGGAGCGCTTTTCCAGCCGCGTAATTTCGTCTTTCACATCGACGGATTCAGATGTTTCTTGCAGCTTCTTCAACTCAAGAATCTTGCCTTCGAGGTCGGCGATGGGCTTTTCGAAATCGAGATAATTATACATGCGCCCACGAATTCCCTATTTGAAACTGGATTGAAACTATCCGGCTGAACCTTCAAGGTGGCTTCTCTTAATGGCCAGAGCGGTCAAACTCAATCAGTTTAGTAATGGCGGATTGCGGCGGCTTCAAGTGGAATGCTGTAAATCAGCCAGCGGATGATGGTCTTCCACTAGTTTTTGCAAACGCCCGGACAAAACATGAGTGTAAATCTGTGTGGTGGAAATATCGGCATGGCCCAATAATTCCTGCACAACGCGCAAATCGGCCCCATTTTGCAGCAAATGGCTGGCAAATGCGTGGCGCATGACGTGCGGCGAGAGCAAATTTGACGAAATTCCGGCGCGTGCGCCAAGTGACTTCAATTCGCGGGCAAAAACCTGTCTGGCAAGGTAGCCGGTCTCCGAGCGGGCGGGAAAAAGCCATGGACTATTGCCTGCTGTCGGGTCCAGTGCCCGCGCTTTTAGCCATACGGCCAGCGCAGTTTTTGATTTCCCCGATAATGGCACGATGCGTTCCTTGCCGCCCTTGCCCTTGAGCATGATGTACTGCCGGTCGGCACGGGCGGCTGTGACAGGCAGGGTCACAAGTTCGGAAACGCGCAGGCCCGTGGCATAGAGTGTCTCCACCATGGCATGGAGCCGCTTGGCGGCAGCGGCGGTCGGCGGTTCGGCTTGTGCTTCCTGTTCGGCCATGTCCAGCATGTGGCCCACTTCATTCGCGCCCAGCACTTTTGGCAGCGAACGTTGGCGTTTAGGTGTCTCCAGAATGCCTGTTGGATCATCACCACGATGGTTTTC